>JAFTMP010000287.1 GCA_017452335.1 Clostridia bacterium | reverse complement strand
TTCACCTTGCCCACCCTTCCCGAGATCTCGCTGTCCTTCAAGGACGAGCCCGAGCCTTCCTCCAAAGAAAGGGAAGTGCAAGTACCTATATCGGAACAAAAAATGAGCCAAGAGCCCATCGCACCGACGGGAAAGGAAGAACCGACGCTTCAACTGCCCAAGGCTCCCGAGGTGCAAGTTGAAGAACGAACCGAAGTGCACCGCGAGGAAGAGCCCTTCACCTTACTTGGCATTGCCTTTGACACCTACATTTTGGTGCAAAAAGGCGACGTGCTGTTGATGATCGACAAGCACGCGGCACATGAGCGTCTGCTCTTTGAAGAAATGAAAAAGAACAGAAGCGCCGGGGAAAAGTACACCCAGCTTCTTATGATCCCCATTGAGGTGGCACTCAGCGACTTAGAGCTTTCCACGGTGCTGGATTACGAGGAAGAGCTGCGCAGTACCGGGTATCTATTTGAGCGTGACGGTCTTGAGCGGTGCCTGCTTATTTCGGGCATTCCCGGAGGACTGGAGCGGGAGCAGGCGGAAATCCTCTTTATGACCATGGTGACAAAGCTTTCCACAGGCGAGGGCAGTGCAGAGTTAACTCGAAAAATTGCATTTGAAAAGGCGCTGTATACCGCTTCCTGCAAAGCCGCCATGAAGGGTGGCAGGAAGGATGGCAGAGAGCATCTGGAGTATCTTTGCAAGAAACTTTTTGCCCTGCCCGATATCCGCTATTGTCCCCACGGCAGACCCGTTGCCTTTGAAATTCCGCGGGGCAGTATCGAGCACCGCTTCGGAAGAGCATAACAAACTTATAAATACAAATAATTTCCTGTATAACCGACAGACTGTGTTTCTGTATAGGATCAAGAAAGGACAAAGACTATGTTTAAACTGTTAAAAAAAGAGGGCAGAGCCCGCCGCGGTGTAATGGAAACGGTGCATGGCACCATTCAAACACCGGTATTTATGAACGTGGGAACCTGTGCCGCCATCCGCGGCGGTATTTCCACCATGGACTTAAAGGACATCCGTTGCCAGGTGGAGCTGTCCAACACCTACCATCTGCACATCCGTCCGGGTGACAAGCTCATTCACGATTTGGGCGGTATTCACAAGTTTTTCAATTGGGATAGACCCGTTCTCACCGACTCGGGCGGATTTCAGGTCTTTTCCCTCGCAAAGCTGCGCCGCATTAAGGAAGAGGGCGTATATTTCCAATCTCATATTGACGGCAAAAAGATCTTTATGGGACCCGAGGAATCCATGCGCATCCAGTCCAATTTGGCTTCCACGATCGCTATGGCGTTTGATGAATGTATCGAAAACCCTGCGGAATATAAATATGTAAAGGCATCCTGTGCACGCACCACCAGATGGCTGGTTCGTTGCAAGGAAGAGATGGCAAGACTAAACTCTCTGCCCGATACCATCAATAAGAATCAGTTGCTCTTTGGTATCAACCAGGGAAGCACCTACAAGGATCTGCGCATTGCCCACATGAAGGAGATCACCGAGCTGGATCTGGACGGCTACGCCATCGGCGGTCTTGCGGTGGGTGAGAGTGCAGAGGAGATGTATGAGACCATCGACGCAGTGGAGCCTTATATGCCTGTAGACAAACCCAGATATTTGATGGGTGTGGGTACGCCTGTAAACATTCTTGAGGCAGTATACAGAGGCGTAGACTTCTTTGACTGCGTGATGCCCAGCAGAAACGCGCGTCACGGCAATGTGTTCACTTGGAAAGGCAAGATCACCCTGCTTAACGAACAATATTTTGACGATCCCCAGCCCATTGATCCCGATTGCGGCTGTCCTGCCTGCCGTCATTACAGCCGTGCTTATATCAGACACCTGTTTAAGGCAAAGGAAATGCTTGGTATGCGTCTGGCAGTACTGCACAATCTGTATTTCTATAATGAACTGATGGAAAAGATCAGAGAGGCGCTGGACGAAGGACGCTACGAGGAATTCTACCTCAAATACAGAGAGATCTTAAATAGGAAAGCGGGCGAATGAGCGATCTTGCGCTCTTTGAAGCGCTAAAGAAAAAGCTGTTTTTGCCCTTTTCGGATGCCCTCGGTGCGGGTAAAGAAAGAGTAAGCACTCGGCTTCTTGGTATAAGAGCATTGGCATATTATAAAAGATCCCCTTATTTTGCGCAGACCGCACGCCCCTTTGACAAGCTCAAAACCGATCGCGGAGCGTATGGCGAGTATCTTTTGAGTTTTGTGCTCAAAGCAGAGAAGGGGCGTTGGCTCTTTAACGTGTATCTGCCCACAGACGAGGAGCACACCGAGATCGACGCGCTGTATATTTGTGACAGAGGCGTGTTCGTGCTGGAATCGAAGAACTTTAAGGGACGCATTTACGGACTTGCCACCCAAAAGGAATGGGTGCGCACCCTAAAAAGCCAAAAGGGTATTCGAAAACTGCGCTTTTTCAATCCTTTAATGCAAAACAGAGCCCACGCGCGGGCACTGAGTGCCCTGCTTCCGGCAGGGACGCCTATCTACCCCATGGTGGTGTTCGGTGCACAGGCAAAGCTGTATACCCCCACGGCAAAATAACTTACCATGGAGGTGTTCAAGCTCGCAAAGCTGAAAAACAGGGTGCGTTCCCACCCAAAGGACGCTTTAAGCAAAGGACAGATCGAAGAACTATACAGTATGCTTTCCCCCTTCACACAGGTTGCGTGGCAGGAGAAGCAAGAACATATTCAAACTGTTTTGAAAAAGCATTGATTTTTCAAAACTGAATAAATCTGAAGGTTTATACAGAAAGAAGGCGTTTTTCTTGAAAAAACTTTTTTCAAAAAAGGGAACAGATCTGACAACAGGCCCTCTTGTTCCTAAGATCATTACCTTTACCATCCCGCTGATCTTAACGGGCATGCTTCAATTGATGTTCAATGCGGCAGACCTGATCGTAGTGGGGCGCTTTGCAGAAAACGGTGGCGAGGCGCTGGCGGCAGTGGGCGGTACGGGACCGCTGATCAATTTGGTGATCAACCTCTTTATCGGACTGTCGGTGGGCACCTCGGTATTCGTTGCCCGCTATATCGGATCGGGGGAAGAGGAAAAGACCCATCAAACAGTACATACCTCCATGCTGGTGGCACTGATCGGCGGTGTGATTTGCTTTATTGTAGGCTTTTTCTTTTCAAGAACCTTCCTTGAATGGATGGGCACCATTGAGTCGGTGCTGGATCTGTCAACACTCTATATGCAGATCTATTTTATCGGTATCCCTGCCAGCCTTATTTACAATTTTGGCGCCGCAATTTTGCGCGCTTCGGGCGACACGGTCCACCCGCTGATCTTCCTGTCCATTGCAGGGGTTGCCAATGTGATATTGAATTTGGTGATGGTGCTCTGCTTTCACCGCAGCGTGGACGGCGTTGCCATTGCTTCCGCCGCTTCGCAGATCATTTCCGCAGTGCTTGTGGTGTGGTATCTTTGCGTGAGAGTGAAGGGTGCCTGCAAGCTGGATCTTCGAAAGCTGCGTATTTATCCCGCAAGACTGTGGGAGCTGATCCGCATCGGTATTCCTGCGGGTATTCAAGGGTCGCTTTTCTCCATTTCCAATATCATCATCCAGTCTGCGGTCAATTCCTTTGATTCTGCGGCAGTGGTTTCGGGCAGTGTGGCGGCAGGAAGCATCGAGGGTTTCATTTATGTGGCAATGAACTCCTTCCACCACGCGGCGCTCTCCTTTATCGGTCAGAATATCGGTGCAGGAAAGGCGCATAAGATCGGTAAGATCACAGGCACATGTATCGTCCTTGTGGTGGTGGTCGGACTGGCGCTGGGTGTTTTTGCCTGGATCTTTGCCGAGCCGCTTTTAAAAATGTACATCGGCATGAGCGGAGACGGAACGGTTACAACGGAAGCGATCCACTATGGTATGATCCGCTTGCAGATCATTGCCATCACTTACTTCACCTGCGGTATGATGGATGTGTTCAGCGGAAGCTTGCGTGGCATGGGCGCCTCCCTTGGTCCGACGTTGATTTGCCTTATTGGTGTGTGCGGTATCCGTATTACTTGGATCTTTACCTATTTCCAAAGCCATCACACCATGGAAACGCTGTTCTTCTCTTATCCTCTTTCCTGGACGGTAACGGTGTTGGCGCAATTTGTATTTTTCCTTATTTTGAAGAGAAAACTGGTAAAAAAACAGTCGAAGGACGGACTTTTGATGCATGCTTAAACGGGCATATTTAGAAATCACCAATGTGTGCAACCGTTCTTGCGTTTTTTGCCCCGGATGTAAGCGGGAAAAGCACTTTTTGAGTCCTAATGAGTTTACCCATTTGGCAAAAAAACTGCGTGCCCACACCGAATATCTGTATCTGCACGTGATGGGCGAGCCGCTTTTTCATCCCCAATTCGGATCGTTACTGCAAATTGCTAAGGAACTGGGCTTCAAAGTAACCATTACCACCAACGGAACGCTTTTAAAAGAAAAGGAGCAGGCGCTTTTGAGCGCCTGCCCCTATAAACTCAACATATCCCTTCATTCCTTTGAAGCAAACGGAAAAAGAGAGGCGGGATATTTTGAAAACTGCTTTGAGGTAGCGGAGAAGTGTGCCGCTAAGGGTACGATCACTGTGCTTCGTTTGTGGAATATGGACGGCGACCTTCCCGGATTGCGGGCACAAAATCAAGAGATTCTTTCTCTTATGCAGGAGCATTTTGCGGGACAGTGGAAGCAGAATTCCAAGGGTTATGCCCTTGGGGAGCATTTGTATTTGGAGTTTGACAAGCGCTTTATTTGGCCCGCGGAAAACGCACCTGTTATAAGAGAATATGGGCGCTGTCACGCACTGACAGATCAAATTGCAGTGTTGTGTGATGGCAGTGTGGTTCCTTGCTGTCTTGACGGGCAGGGAGCAATCGTTTTGGGCAACCTCTTCACACAGGAGCTTTCCGATATTTTAAGCAGTCCCCGTGCGCTTGCCATGAAAAAGGGTTTT
>JAFTMP010000286.1 GCA_017452335.1 Clostridia bacterium | reverse complement strand
TTTTTATAAAAAGGTTCTTAGGCGGGTTCTAAGGGCAGAGCCCTTGGCGGGGTACGGGGTGGCACCCCGAGCCGGGGGCAACGCCCCAATAAATTAACTCAAACGTTAAACAGCAGCTCGCCGTAGGTGGGGATGGGCCAAAGGGCTTCGGGGGTCACCTGCTCGGCGGCATCGGAAACGGCGCGCAGTCTGCGCATGGCGGGCAGAACCTGATCCTTGCAGAAGAAGGAAGCATTTTCAATGCCGCTTGCAAATTTCAGATCGGACAGAGTGGCTTCCAGCTCTTCACAGGCAAGGTAGAGCTTGTCGGAAAGGGACACCGCCTCTTTTGCGGCGTCCTTCATGCCCATGGGGGCGATGCCGCAGGAGGAAACGCTTGCAAGCTGGGTGCAGATCTGACCGGCATAGGCGTTGACCGCGGGAATGATCTGTTTTTTTGCCATTTCCAGCATGGTCAGTGCCTCAATGGAGATCACCTTGCAGTAGTTTTCCTGCATGATCTCGCAACGGGAGTGCAGTTCGGCGGCGGAAAAAATGCCGATCTGCTCGAAAAGCTGTTTATTTTTCTCACTTTTCAGACAGGGAATGGCGTCAGCGGCGGTGCGCAGAGCAAAGAGTCCTCTCTTTTCTGCCTCCTCCAGCCACTCCACGGAATAGTTATTACCGTTGAACACGATGCGCTTGTGGCTCTTGTAGGCGTCGCGGATGATGCGGCGGGCGGCGGCAACGGGCTCTTTTTTGCCCTCTAACCTGTCGGCAAATTCCGAAAGGACCTGGGCAAGGGCGGTGTTGAGCACCGTGTTGGTGTCGGAAATGGACTGGGAGGAGCCCAGCATTCTAAACTCAAACTTGTTGCCGGTAAAGGCAAAGGGAGAGGTGCGGTTGCGGTCGGTGGTGTCCTTTTTAAAGTCGGGCAGAACGTGCACACCGGTCTGCATCCGCGCCTTTTTAGAGCCGGTGTACTTCTTGCCCAGCTCCACGCATTCCAAGATCTCCGTCAGCTCATCGCCCAAATACATGGAAACGATGGCGGGGGGCGCTTCGTTGCCGCCCAATCGGCAGTCGTTGGAGGCAGATGCCACAGACACACGAAGCAGATCCTGGTAGCGGTCCACGGCGGTGATCACTGCCGCAAGGCAAAGGAGAAACACGGTGTTGGAATAGGGATCGTCTCCCGGCTTGAAGAGATTGACGCCGGTATTGGTGGCAACCGACCAGTTGTTGTGCTTGCCCGAGCCGTTGACCCCTTCAAAGGGCTTTTCGTGCAGCAGACACACCAGCCCATGGCGGTCAGCCACCTTTTTCATGATCTCCATGGTGAGCTGATTTTGGTCGGCGGCAATGTTTGTAAGGGTGTAAACAGGTGCCAATTCATGCTGGGAGGGGGCGGCTTCGTTGTGCTCGGTGGTGGCGTAAACGCCCAGCTTCCACAGCTCGTCGTCCAGCTCCTCCATAAACGCCTTCACTCTGGGCTTGATGACCCCGAAATAGTGGTCTTCCAGCTGTTGACCCTTGGGGGGCATGGCGCCAAAGAGGGTCCTGCCGCACACGCGCAGGTCCTCTCTCTTTTTCCAGGTCTCGTTGTCCACCAAAAAATATTCCTGCTCCGCACCAACGCTGGAGCTTACGTGGCTCACGTCTGTCATGCCCAGCAGATGCAGTACCCGCACAGCCTGGGTGGACAGCGCCTCGCAGGCGCGCAGAAGGGGCGTTTTTTTATCAAGCATCTCGCCGCCGTAGGAACAGAAGGCGGTGGGGATGCACAGGGTGTTATCCTTAATAAAGGCATAAGAGGTGGGGTCCCAAGCGGTGTAGCCGCGGGCTTCAAAGGTGGCGCGCAGACCTCCCGAGGGGAAAGAGGAGGCGTCGGGCTCGCCCTTGATCAGATTTTTGCCCGAAAATTCCGCAATAACGGTGCCGTCCTTTTGGGGAGAGAGGAAGGAATCGTGCTTTTCTGCGGTAATACCGGTTAACGGCTGGAACCAGTGGGTATAGTGGGTGGCACCCTTTTCGATCGCCCAAACCTTCATGTTGTTTGCCACCACGTTTGCAAGGGTGATGTCCAGATCCTTGCCCTCCAAAATGGTTTGCTTCAGGGACTTATAAATGTCGCCGGGGAGCTTTTCCCGCATGGCGCTGTCATTAAAAACCAGAGAGCCGAAATTTTCGGTAAGCTTGTTCATTGTAAAATCCTTTCTGTTTTTTGCTGGATTGTTGGCGGATTTGCCCTTCATTTTTTGAAAACGAAGATCAAAAAATGAAAAAACGGCGAAAACGAACGCCAAAAATGCAAAAAAAGATAAAAAATCGTCGAAATCCTCTTGAGTATAGTATATAGAACTTTGTTTGTCAAGGCTTTTTTGCAAAAACATTGCTGTTTTTTTGAAAAAGATCTTGTTTTTTGCTTTTTTTCTCTTAATTTTTTTGATTTTTGATTTTTCGTGTGCGTTCAGTGCGTACGTTTTGGGCGGATCGCGAGAAAACGGGCAAGCACCGTCATGCTTGCCCGTTAAATATAAACTTAAAGGAGGATTTTGAAAAATGAAAAATTCTGTTTATTACCAATGAATTTTCAAACTAATAAAACTAAAAAATTCCTTCTTGTTTTGAAGTGCTTCAAAACAAGGAGGGATTCCGGTGCGGACAGAAAGGAGGATGTCCGCACCGGAGAGGTGTATCAACTTCATTTTGCCGATCATCTTTCAGCATTTCTGCACCCTGGGAAGATGCTTTTCGTCTTTCACCCGTGAAATGCTGCTTCGCGCTGTCCTTTGGACACGATCTTAAATACTTGAAATTTTTGGAAAAACTCTTTCAATATACTTAATAGGAGGTGTGATCGTTCGGCACGCTCATTTGCGCACAACAAAGGATTTGTTATGCGCCCGCTCAGTTATTTTTGAGCGGTGTCCTTCCGTTTCGGAAGGCAGGCTTCATGAGAAGGATCATCATGTCTACCGCCTTTCGCTTTGTTTTAAGAACCTCTTTCACCGATCCTTAAAACCCGTAAACTTCTCGGTATAAACCGTTAACTGCAAATGATTAAAGTTCCTTTTCCGATCTACTGCACTTTTCTAAGGTGCTTTTCGCCTGCAATTTCTTTACACTGCCGCGTGTAGTCGGGAAACAATCTTAATATGCTTTCACCATATCATTGCTTCGGGAACTGATCGCGCATGAGCTCGTTTTTAGCGCCCATGCGCTCACTCAAGCGATCTTGAGTGGTGACCTTCCGTTCCGGAAAGCAGTGTTCATGATCTTCATGGTCTACCGCCTTTCCAAATTTATAAAGGGTTTATGCGGCTTTGCCGCGGTGTTTGTTGATTGATGCGTTCACTAAACGTATTTTTTCTCTTTCCTGCTCCCTTCAACACACTTTCTTAAGGTGCTGTTCTTTTTCCGTTTCTTTACACGGAAAATATATGAAAGGGAAGTCATTTTTGACCGAATTTACGGACCCTTTTTCTTCCTCACTCTGACTTCGGGAAAGTATCTGCGCATGAACACGACTGCAACGCGATCACGCGCTATTTTAGGTGATCTTTAGTGAATTCCTTCCGTTTCGGAAGGCAGGCTTCATGAGAATGATATTCATGTGTACCGCCTTTCATGTTGTTTTATAAACAACGCCAAAACTTATATTCACAAAACCTTTTAGGCTTTTGAATTTCTATGAATGAACCCTTTTTCTCACTTTTTTCTGCTTTCTTAAGGCATTTTACCTAAAAACAATTGCTTTTGGGTGAATCAAGTGATAAAAGGAAAAGCGCACGATCAAAACCTTTTAAGCTTGGTTGATCATGCGCTCTTGTTAGTTGATCTTTTGGATAGACCTTCCGTTTCTGAAAGCATGGCGCATGACAAGGGTTTTTACAACTCTTTTCATATTTACCACCACCTTTCTTCGTTCATATATTCTATCGGCGATCCGTTTTTTACGGATCTCTTTAGCCGTTTATTGCCTTTTAATTGACATATTCAGTTGTTATTCAGTTTTTAAATCGGTATTCCTGCTCCCTGCTTCTGCACTTTCCAAAGGTGCTTTTCGATCAATCAACACTTCGTGAAGCCGGGCGGGATTTTTAATTGCAAGAGCTTCTGCACTTCAAGACATCTTTTAAACTTTACTGTTTCCGCTTTCTTATTATCGGATATTTCCGTTTTAGCGGCTGTTCGGTCTTCTATGGCGTGCCATCTCACGACGGTCTTTTTCCTTCTTGCTTGATCCCGGGGAATAATAAAAGCGCATGCAATAAACCCTTCCTTGCGGTCCTTTAAGCTGCCATTTTTACATTGGCTTTTCTGCTTCGCCGCTTACGGTTTACTCATGCGCCTCAAAAGGAGATCTTTAGTGGATTCCTTCTCTGCCGGAAGGCGCGGCGCATGATAGAGGTTCTTACAACTCTTTTCATATTCATCACCGCCTTTCCTTCTCTTTTGTGTCTATAGTATAGCACTTGAAAAGGGGTTTGTCAAGGGGTTTTTTGAAATTTTTTAAAAAAATTTAGAGAAGTTTTTACGAAATTGTGAAGAAAGTTGACGAAAAATTTTCAAAATGTATCTTGATTTTCTATTTGATCTGTGTTATAATAAAGGGGTGGTGGGCGTTTTTGGAAAAGAACGCTCATTTTTTGTGTCTTTTAAGATTTTAAGACAGACGACGAAGGGAGGAGCTTTATGAGCACTGCTTTGGCAAGACGAAATATTTGGCTGGACCTTTATAAGATCTTTTTGGCGTTTTTGGTGATCTGCATTCATTTTGCAGGCGAGGCATACGGGCATTTCCCGCTGTATCGGTTGGCGGTGCCCGGCTTTTTTATGATCAGCGGGTATTTTATGTACCACCAAGACGAGCAAAAGCGTCTTGAAAAGGCAAAAGCTTTTATTTATAGAAACCTGCGCTATATGCTTATCGGCTTTGGCATCTATATCCTTTATGATTTTGTGATGTGTTACATCAAGGGAAACGGCGTGGGCTATTTTTTCACCACCCTGTTTTATGAGGATCTCTTTCTTGACTTTTTCATCCTCAACACCCCCATTACCTACAGCGGCTATCAGCTTTGGTTTCTCATTGCCCTGTTTGTGGTGTCGCTGATCCATTATGCTCTTACCAAATACCAAAAACTGCGCCACTATTGGTGGATCATTCCCGCGGGCATTGCCATTTACCTCTTTTTCCAGGGCTACATGAAGCTTTTTCAGTATACCGACATGCCCATCCGCTATACCCGCAATGCTCTCTTTTTCGGGCTGCCCAACTTTGCCATCGGCTATTTGACGGCAAAGCGGACCAAGGGAAAGGAAGTGAGCCTGCAAAAACGGCTGTTGTTCCTTGCTCTGGGGATTTCTTTCTTTTTCTTGCAGATCCTTGAAAGCAAGCTCATCGTGATGGAGCAGTATGTGTCAACCGTGCTTGCAAACTATTTTCTCCTGCGCTTTTTCCTTTCGCTTAAGGGCGTGCGGGGGGATTTATATTATCGGGTCTTCGGAAAAAATCTTTCCTTTTACATCTATATTCTCCACGTGGCTGTGGGCATCACCCTCGGGGAGCTGTTTTCTTTCCCCACGCCCATGGCAAAGTGTGTGGCGGTGCTCCTTTTAAGCATCGGACTTTACGGGTGCGCTTTTTGGGTATGGAAGCTTTTAAAAAAGCCTGCACGGGCGCTTGGGGGGAAGATCAGCGCAGTCGTCGACCGCCTTGATAAGGAAGAGCCCCCGGTGGATTGACGGCTTTGCGGGTGCATTTGCATGTTCTTGTTTCGGCAAACGACAGTTTGCCGCATTCAAAGTTTTTGGGCTCCACCCCTTTTTACGGAGTTGCAAAGCAAC
>JAFTMP010000285.1 GCA_017452335.1 Clostridia bacterium | reverse complement strand
ACAGCGTCCCAAAGCAACCCCCTTTAAGCCGAGCAAAACGGCTACAAAAAAAACAATTCCACTCAACGTTTTTGGAATTATTAAAACCTTTTTTCAAAAAGTTCCTTAAGTGAGATTCCAAAGGGCGACGCCCTTTGGCAGGGTCTTGGGACGGCGTCCCAAGTGGGATTTTTAAGGGCAGAGCCCTTAAATGAAAAGGATGTTACATGGAAACCAAACGATTTACAAAAAACGACAGCGGATTTCTCTGTGCCAACTGCGGCAAGGAGGTGTTGCCGCTTCAAAAGACCTCCCGCAATCACTGTCCCTTTTGTCTGTGCTCGTTGCATTTAGACATCAATCCGGGGGACAGAGCCAATGACTGCGGGGGCATTATGGACGCCATCGGCTGTTTACCTGACTCCAAAAAGGGGTATATTGTTATACACAAATGCCGCAAATGCGGAGAGGTGCGCCGAAACAAGGCGGCGTACGGGGTGGACGTACAGCCCGACAATTTAAAAAAGCTGATCGCCTTAACGGCAGGAGTCATCTGAATTTATATTGATTTAAAATTTGTGTCTGTATAATAGGGTGCGTTGTGAAAATCGACCGTTTGATCCATTCGTTTTTTTCACAGGGCATAGTTTTGATGCGTTTTTAAAAGGAGTAAAAAATGGAAAAGGAAAAGAAATTAGAAACGGGAAACATTTCGGTCAGCACCGAGCATATTTTCCCGGTGATCAAAAAGTGGTTATATTCCGAAAAGGAAATTTTTCTGCGAGAGCTGGTGTCCAACGCCTGCGACGCAGTGACCAAAATGAAGCGTCTGGGGAGTCTGGGCGAGATCGAGCTGTCAGACGAGGAAAAATTTGCCGTTTGGGTGCGTTTAGATAAGGAAAACAAGACGCTGACCGTTTCGGATAACGGCATCGGCATGAACAAGGACGAGGTGGAGAAGTACATCTGCTCTATCGCGCTGTCGGGTGCCATGGACTTTATGGAAAAATACGAGCAGAACACCACCGACGGCAGCGGCATCATCGGTCATTTCGGCTTAGGCTTTTATTCTGCCTTCATGGTGGCGGATAAGGTGGCGGTGCACAGTCGCAGCCTGCGCGATGGCGAAGAGAGCGTTTTGTGGGTGTGCGATGAGCAGGGCTCTTACCATTATGAAGAGGCAGAAGAGCGCTCAAGAGGCACCGATGTGATCCTCTACCTGTCCGAGGAGGGCGAGGAATACTTAGAGGGCTTTAAGCTCAGAGACATCCTTGACAAATACTGCTCCTTTATGCCTGTGGAAATTTATTTTGACGACGGCGAGAAGAAGGAAGAAAAAGAGGGCGAGGAAGAACAAAAGCCCATTAACGACATTTCTCCTCTGTGGTTAAAGCGCCCCTCCGAGTGTAGCGACGAGGAATACACCGCCTTTTACCGCAAGGTCTTTCATGACTATAAGGAACCGCTGTTCCACATTCACATCAATGCAGACTATCCGCTGAATTTCAAGGGAATTCTCTATTTCCCCCGCATCAGCAGTGAATATGAGAATATGGAAGGGCAGGTCAAGCTCTACTATAACCAGGTGTTCGTGGCAGACAACATCAAAGAGGTGATCCCCGAATACTTCTTAATGCTCAAGGGCGTGCTGGATTGCCCCGAGTTGCCGCTGAATGTTTCCAGAAGCTATTTGCAAAACAGCGGTTATGTTTCTAAAATTTCTGCCCACATCGTGAAAAAGACGGCGGACAAGCTGTGCGGGCTCTTCAATACCGAAAGAGAGCTCTACGAAAAGCTGTGGGACGATATCAAGCTTTTTGTGGAATACGGCTCGCTGAAGGATCGGAAATTCTATGACCGTGTGAAGGACGTTTGCCTGCTTTCGCTGTGCGACGGCAGATACCTCACCTTAAAAGAGTATCTTGAAGAGGTGAAGGACAAGGCGCAGGGCAAGATCTACTATGCCACCGACAAGGTGAAGCAAGCCCAGTATGTGTCCATGTATAGCGCACAGGGGCTTCCCGTGGCACTGCTCGACCGCGTCCTTGACAGCCAGTTTATTTCCATGCTGGACGACCAAGAGAATGTGAAGTTCTTGCGTGTAGACGCTGAGCTTGCCGATGCTTTAAAGCAGGGCGAGGGCAGTGAAAACGAGGAGCTTAAAGCGCTGTTTTCAGCGCTTTGCCCCGAGGGCACCGAGATCGCCTTTACTTCTCTGAAGGATGAGGGCGTGCCCGCTATTTTGAATATTTCCGAAGAGAGCCGCCGTATGAACGATATGATGAAGATGTACGGCATGGATATGCCCGATATGCCCGACAAGGCAACTCTGCTCTTAAACGGCTCCTCGCCTCTCATTGCCAAGCTGACCGCTTGCGCTGACGAAGAGAAGAAAAAGGCTGCCGCCGCGCAGATCTATTCGCTGGCACTGCTCTCGCAAAGACAGTTAAGCGCAGAAGAACTGCAAAAATTCCTTGCCCAAAGCTTTAAAACCCTGGAGCTGGGGCTGTAAAAGTGTCAAGATGCTGTGGAGTGGAGGACGCTTTTTGTAAAAAGCGCCCCCCACACCCCCCGCAAAAACTTCTAATGGCGGCAAACTGCCGTTTGCCGCAAAAAAATAAGTAATTTCAAAAAAATCCCCGCCAAACGATAGTTTGGCGCATCAAAAGTTTTTGAAGGTCAAGGAAACTTTTTTCGGAGTTGCAACGCAACTCCATGGTTCCTTGTGGGGTCTCGGGGTGACACCCCGAGTAGGATGCCAAAGGGCGATGCCCTTTGGCAGGGGATGGGGCAGAGCCCCATAGAAACCTTACGAAACAAGGAGGTATCAAATGGATACCGAAAGAGAAGTATACTCGTCCTGGGGCAAGAACTGCCGCATCACGATTTTTGGCAGGTCCCACGGACCGAACATCGGCGTACGCATTGAGGGCTTTCCCGCGGGCATTGCGTACGATGAAGAATTTATACTGAAAATGATGGCGCGCAGAGCCCCCGGCGGGGCGTTTGCCACCAAGAGAAGGGAGCCCGACCTGCCCATCGTGTCAGGCGGGATCAAGGATGGCTTTACCACGGGGGAGGCGATCGAAATGCAGATCGTCAACACCAACCAGCGCTCGAGGGACTATGGCGAAATGGTCTTGCCCCGTCCCAGCCACGCAGATTATCCCGCTTATGTGAAGTATGGCGGGCAGGCAGACATGCGGG
The DNA here is from genome assembly GCA_017452335.1 of Clostridia bacterium. Lineage (GTDB taxonomy): Bacteria > Bacillota > Clostridia > Oscillospirales > CAG-272 > UBA11512. The sequence goes on along the minus strand of JAFTMP010000285.1, from coordinate 6,382 downwards.
GCGGCGGACATTTTTCGGGCAGACTCACCGCACCTCTGGTGTTTGCGGGGGCGCTGGCAATGTTATATTTAAGAGAGAAGGGCGTGCGCATCGCTTCGCACCTGTTGCAGGTGGGAAATGCCACGGACTGCACCTTTTCTCCTCTTGAAAACGCCGAGACGATGAAGGTCTTTGACGAGCTGTTTTCCTCCGATTTCCCGGTGATTGACAAAGCGGCAGGGGAAGAGATGAAAGCGGAGATCAGACGGGCGGCAGAAGAAGGCGACTCGGTGGGCGCGCGCATTGAATGTGCCGTAACAGGACTGCCCGTGGGGCTGGGCACCCACATGTTTCGCGGCGTGGAGGGCGTTTTATCCTCCATCCTTTTCGGCATCCCTGCCGTGAAGGGCGTGCAGTTTGGCGAGGGCTTCCGTTTTCCTGCCATGCGGGGAAGTGATGCCAATGACGGCTATTATTATAACGAGCAAGGGCAGGTGTGCCTAAGAAGCAACCACTGCGGCGGTATTGCAGGGGGCATGAGCACAGGAGCGCCCCTTCTTATACAGGTTGCCATGAAGCCCACCCCCTCCATTTTCCTGCCCCAGGAAACGGTGAACCTTAAAACGGGGCAAAACGAAACATTGGTCATCAAGGGCAGACACGACCCTTGTATCGGACTGCGCGCGCTACCGGGCGTTGAAGCGGCAGTGGCGCTGGGATTGCTTGATCTTTTTGAAGATGAGAAGTGAACGGGAGTGTGTAAGCGCCCTTGCAGGACAGCTTACCCGTGCAAAGCACACCCTGCGGCGCGCAAATGATTATGAAGAACTATTTTTAAAGGAAAGCGCTGTGTATTTGCTTGCGCAAATGCAAACGCAAGAGGATCGGGGTGCCTGCGGGGCAGTGCTTGATGCGTACTTAGAAGAGCAGGGCGGCGAGCACCTTGCCGCGCGCTTGGCGCAAGCGGTGATCCTTCAAGCGGGGGCGCAGGGGAAAAAGCTTCCCTTGGCGCTTCACGAAACGGCAAGGGAATTGCAGAGCGTGTGCTATGTGAAGAGCCATTTCACCGAGCAGGCGGTCAATACCCTTGAAAAGGAGATCAGCGTGTTTTATGCTGACAGCTTTGAGGACGCCTGCGAGCAGGTCATTGATCGGCGAAGAGACGGGTGTCTGCTTCCCTACATGGGCAAGGACCGCCTGCCCTTGCCGGGTATTGCGCGGCTGATTGACGAATACGGATTTAAAAAATGCCGGATGATCGAAATTGAAAACGAGGAGCAGAGCACGGTGTATCTGTTGCTTTCAAGCATCCTTCGTCCCGACAAAAACGCAGACCGCATGGAGCTGATGATCTGTGCCGACAGGCAGGAGCGTCTGTGGCAGACGCTTCGCTTGGCAAGGAGCCTGGGCATTTGCATGAATTTCCCTGCCTCTTTGCGGGCAAGCAGTGAGATTCCCCAAAAGGACGAGCCGCTGTTTTGCCGCGTAACCCTGCAGGGGGCGCGGGAAGCGCTGTTGCATGTTGAAGCGGTGATGGCGCTGTGTCTGCCCGAGAGCGAGGTCACGGGCTTTTATGCCCGCAGGTACATCGGCGGTTAAAATTACACAAAGAAAAGGAACGAAAAGAAAGGAAGGCTGTTTATGAATAGGTTTATTCGAGTTTTTGCGGTGCTTTTTGCCGTTGTTGCGCTGCTCACAGCGCTTCCCTTGGGGATCCTTCAAAGCCACGGGGAGGAATTGCCTCCCGAGCTGGATAACGGCTCCAGCGCCCTCATTTACCACAATGAGAGCGGCACCATCCTTTATGAAAGTACAAAAGAACAGGTCGTTGCCGCAGGTCCTGCACCAAGGCTGCTCACTGCCCTTATCGCGGCAGAGCACTACGCGGGCGCACTGGAGCAGAAGGTGACGGTGCACAAAAAGGTGAGCGGTCTTGCCAGCTCCACCATGAGCCCGGGGTTAAAGAGCGGGGAACAGATTCCCGTATACGATCTGCTGTGCGCCATGCTCATTGCCAATTCCGACGATGCGGTGTACGCCTTAGCCTTTGCCCTCTTTGAGGGGGCGGAGGACGCTCCTTTACAGTTGCTGGATGCCATCAACAAAAAGGCAAAGGCGCTGGGCATGAACGATTCGGGCTTTTTGAACATCACGGGAAATGACCCCAAGGATGAAGAGCAGGGCAGTAACTACAGCTCGCTAAAGGATCTGCTGACCCTCAGCCTTGCGGTACAGAAAAACAAGGAGCTCACCGCCATCTGTGCCATTGACGATCTTTATTTGGATGCCACCGACAAAAGCGGAAGAAGGCATCTGCTCACCCGAAATTATCTGCTCTCTGCCAAGCGCTTGGGGGGCTATACTTACCAATACGCCACCGGTCTTGCGGCAAATGAGGGAAAATACAGCGGTTACCACGTGCTTGCCACGGCACAGATCGAAAACAAGCATTTCACCTGTATCGTGGTGGGGGCGCAGGAAAAATACGCGGCGTTTCTTGACGCGGCGGCGCTCTTTAAATGGGCAGACAGTAATTTTTGCTACAAAAAGGTGCTGGATACCTCCTCGGTATTGGGAGAGATTGCCGTAAGCCTTTCGGGCGACTCCGATTACGTTACGTTGGTGCCCCAAGAGAGCCTTTCGGTATTTTTGCCCAAGGATACCGACGTTGTAAAGGATACGCGCATCATGACCACCCTTGCCTTTAAAAAGCTGACCGCGCCCGTTTATGAGGGACTGATCGCAGGGGAAGCGGTGGTATATTACAGAGGAGAAGAGGTGGGCAGGACCAAGCTTGTCACCGCAAGCTCCCTTTCGGTAAGCACCAACCAATATTACGTGAATATGATGTTGAAATTCCTCAAAACACCGGTGTTTCTCTCGGTGATGGCAGGCGTTGTACTCTTTTTGATCGCCTGCGTGCTCATCAGTGCGCGGGTGCGGTATCTGCGCCGCAACCGTCCCTCCGATCTGCATTTCGTGTATGAGGAGGACGAACCCGTCTTTTCTCCCATCAAGGAAAGCGGTACCTTTGCGGGCATTTCTGCGGGGAAGGAGCGCAAAAAGGAACCGAGGCACAGAAGGGGAGAGAATGCTCCAAAGCCCGAGACGGCAAAAGGGAGCAGTGCGCCTGCAAAGAGCGAAGCGTATGAAGCGTATGACGAGATGCAGGAGCAACAGCCTGTTTTTGCAGAGGAAAACGGGCAGGAAGAACCCGTGCAGCCTCAAAAAGAGCCTCCGCAGAGCGTGCGCAGAGTACGCTTGACGGGTGCCAAGCGTCATCCCGGAAAAGGGGAGGAGCGTTCTGCCAAGGAAGAGGAAAAAGAGGGCTCGTACCGCCCCACAGGCTGGGCGCAACAAGAAGGGGAGGAAGAGCAGTGAATCCTTTTGATACCCTACGGGGAAATGAGAAGCAAAAAAGCTATTTTACGGGAGAAATCGAGAAGGGAACCCTGCCGCACGCCCTCATTTTAGAGGGGGATGAGGGCAGTGGAAAGCACACCCTGGCGCGGGCTGTTGCGGCGGCAATGGCAGGAGGGGCGCATCGCGAAAAGATCCTTGCAGGGTGCTGTCCCGACGTGAAGGAATACGGTCTTGCTCCCGAAAAAAAGATCATCACAGTGGATATGGTGCGCAAAATGAAGAGCGACGCGGCGGTACTGCCCAACGACCTGCCCTTTCGCTTTTTCATCATTTCCGATGCCCAGTGCATGAACCGCCAAGCGCAAAACGCGGCGCTGAAAATTTTAGAGGAGCCCCCTGCCGCAACCTACTTTTTCCTGCTTTGCGACAGCGCGGCGACCCTTCTGCCCACGGTGCGTAGCAGAGCACCGGTGATCAGAATGCAACGCTTTTCGGGGCAAGAGCTGACGGCACAGTTGACGAAAAATGAGGAGTACTTCCGAAAAAGAGAGAGTGATCCTCTGTTTTTTGAGGAATGTGTGGCGCTTTCTGCCGGAAGCTACGGCAAAGCGTGCGCCCTTCTTTCGGGAAAGGGCGCGGGAGAGCAAAAGCAAAAGGCGCTGGAGCTGCTGGAGGCGCTCAGTGACGGGGCGCGCGCGCAGCTGCTGTTGCTTGCCGCAAAGCTTCCCTCGGCACGATCGGACTATGATCAGATCTTGTTTTATATGCAAATGGCAGTGCGGGATCTTCTTTTGGTGCGCAGTGCAGGAGAGGAAGGAACGCTGTTGTTTTTTGCAGGACGCCTGCAGGCGCAAAACGCCGCAAAGCATTTGGGAAGCGGACAGCTTTTGCGGGTGTATGACTGTCTTTGCACCCAGAGAGAGTACCTTTTAAAAAATGTAAATATGCAAAATGCCCGTATGGCGCTGGCAAGAGACCTTTGCCGCGCCGCAGTGTAAGCGGGAAAAAGGAGAAGCTATGATAGAGAACACGACAGTGCCCACCGCCTGGGATGAGGCACAGCAGGATACACAGAATAAAGAGCAGGAGAACCTGCCCGAGGAGAGAAAAACCGAGGGGATGGAAGAAACCCTGCCCGCAAAAGAGGATTCTGAGCAAGCGGCTTTTGAAGAAGAGAAGGAGCCGGTGTATTTTAACGATCTGCCCAAGGACACCGAGGTGATCGGCGTGCGCTTCCGCAGCTCGGGCAAGGTATACTATTTTGACCCCCAAGGGGTAAGCTATCCCGAGGGCGCCCATGCCGTGGTGGAAACGGCGCGGGGCGTGGAATACGGCACGGTGGCGCAGAGCAACCGTGTGGTGCCGGGCAGAGAGATCGTTTTGCCGCTTCGCTGTGCTCTGCGGGTGGCAACTGCTGAGGATGACGCACACAATAAGGAAAACTTAGAGAAGGCAGAGGAAGCCTTCCTCATCGGCAACAAGAAAATTGCCGAGCATGGGTTGGATATGAAGCTCATCGACACCGAATATACCTTCGACAACAGCAAGCTGCTCTTTTATTTCACATCCGATGGCAGAGTGGATTTCAGAGACTTGGTCAAGGATCTGGCGTCGGTGTTCCGTTGCCGTATTGAGTTAAGACAAATGGGCATCCGCGACGAGGCAAAGGTGCTGGGAGGTCTTGGCACCTGCGGCAGACCCTTCTGTTGCCATGCGTTCTTACCCGATTTCGTGCAGGTTTCCATTAAAATGGCAAAGGAACAGAACCTGTCCCTCAATTCCGCTAAAATTTCGGGCGCCTGCGGCAGACTGATGTGCTGTCTGCGCTATGAATACGACACCTATCTTGAAGAGGGCAGACTGACCCCCAAGGTGGACAGCCTTGTGAACACCCCCGACGGCATCGGCGTGGTGATCGAGGCAAAGCCTCTGCTGGGTCTGGTGAAGGTGAAATCGCTGGAGGACGGGGAGGAAATGCCTAAGGTCTATGCCAGAGAGGATCTGACCCCCATTAAGAAGGGCGATGAAAACTATGAGCGTGCGCTGGAGGAAAAGACACTGGAAAAGGCGGCAAGATCGGCAGGTACTACCAGAACGGCGCTGAAAAACGGCAAGGATAAGAACGAGAAGGAAGAAAAGCATGCACGCCCTGTCCGTCCCGCACCGCAAAGAGCCGCTTCCTATCCCGGGCAGGTCATGCCCCTGGCGCTGACTTCCGCTAAGGAAGCAAGCGCGTCCGAGGAAAATCGGGAGGAAGAACCCTCCAAGAAGGAAGCATCTGCGCAGAATCAAAAAAGAACTCATGGCAGAAGACCCCAGGGCGGCGCACACAAGAAATCCTGGGAGCCCCGCGGTGAAAAGCCCGAAAAATCCGAAAGACCCGAAAAGGCAGAGCAGGGCGAGCGCGGGGAGCAGGCAGAGCGCGCACCCCGCTATGAAAAGATCCCGCGCAGCGGGCAGGAGCAAAAAGGCGAAAAGAGCGGGCGCCATGAAAAAGCTTCTGCCGCAGAAAGACAAAACAAGGGGTATTCAAAACCCGGGCGCACTGTAAACCAGGAGCGCAAGGGCAGAGAGAATGGCAGAAACGGCGAAAAGCCTGCTATGGAAAAAACGCCGGAAAAGAGCGCGGTACAGCCCGCTTCAGAGCAGGGCGCAGGACAGAAGAAAAACAACAGCCACCGTCCTTTCAGACATTTTAATAAGAAAAAAGACGGCGGAAAAGAACAGCAAGGCAAATAAGCTTAGCAAGGCTGTGAAAGGTGCCCCTTGAAGGGCGGCACCCCGCGAGAAGGCAGAGCTCTTAGTTTTGTTTTTTTATTGTAAACTCAAATATAAATCAAAAAAAGCACCCGCTTTACCTGTTTAAAACAGGCAAAATGGGTGCTCTTTTTCTTTTTACGGCAAACGCCAGTTTGCCGCGTTCGAAGTTTTTGGGTTCCACCCCTTTTTACAAAAAGGGGTGGTGGGTTCCAAGGGCGGCGCCCTTGGCGGGGTTCGGGGCGGCGCCCCGCGAGAAGGCAGAGCTTTTAGTTATGTTTTT
>JAFTMP010000035.1 GCA_017452335.1 Clostridia bacterium | reverse complement strand
GGCGGCGAATCTCGCCAATTTCTTTTTCATTCATCATGGTTATCACCTTTTTTCCTTATACTAAGTCAGTACACTCAAGACAGTGCCTTAAAAAACGCGCCTGCCTTGTTTTTTTGCGCCCCCGCCCGCACGATCAAATAGGAAAGAGGGAGCGTGAGCAGCACAATGATCAAAAATCCGCCGATCGTGCCCGCAAGCTTTAAGCCAAGCACCGTATCTGCAAGGGTGTCGATCACGATGCCGTTTACAAACTGGTGCAGTAAATAGATCATGGTGCTCATTTTGCGCATGGTATAGGCGGTGCGCTCCTTGACGGGCAGCTCGATCTTGCGCGCCAAACGGAAGCAAAAGAGGGTTGCGGGCACAGCCATTAAGTACATGCCGTAGCGCCCCTGCGAGATACCGTAGTGATCTAGCAAATATCCCTCTAAGCACATCAGCGCCGTAAAGCACACCGTGCCCACGATATCGGGCAAAATTCCCTTTCCAAATTGCTCGCTTTTTGCAAAAAGGAAGCCCATTGCCACAAAGACCGTGGCAAAAAACAGCCCGTTGCGGGTACGCTCAAAGACGGGATTATAAAGATCCTCAAAAAAGTCCTTTAAGATCGGCGGGCAAAGTCCGCTGTAGGCTTCATTAAAGATGCCCACGAAAAAGAGCAGTAAGCCAAAGGCAAAAACCACCCGCAGATCCACCTTCTTGCAAAGCACAGACACGATTGCCGCACCCGTTAAAAGGGCGGGCAGATACCAAAGCTGGGAAAAGGAGCCTGTGAAAAAGAAGGCACGCAGATATTCCGTCAAGCATTCAAGCGGCGTATAGCCCCTGCCCACAAGGAAGATCACCAGCATCAGCGGCAGATAAATGGCAGACCAAATGAGATACATCTTAAAGATCCGCCCTAAAAAGGCATATACCCCCGTCTGCCAGTCTTCATTTGACGAAGAAAGGATCTTTTGCGCCAAAAAGTACCCTGCCGCGCAGAAAAAGAAGGGGACAGCCAGCCTGCCGATGCCGTTTGCAATCACAAAGGACGCAGTTCCTTCGGGGTGGCAGTGAATAAAGATCACAAAAAAGGAAAAAATCAGCTTAAACAGGTCAATACCTGTGTATTCTTGACGCTTCTTCATCAGCACCCACCCTTAGGAGAGCATACGGATAAACTTGCCCAGCTTATCTTTTCTGGAGCCCAGCGCCACCATCAACATAGAGAAGCCCAGAGCGGAGAGCAGAATGATGAAAAAGCCTTCCTTGGTGTTCACCAGCCCCAAGCTCTTGATGTAGCCCTTTTTCACCAAATAATTGGGTACGTAGGAAATGAGCAGAGCGTTCATAAACTGGTGGGACAGGTACATCAGCGTACTGGTCTTGCGCATTTTTAATGCCGTCTTTGCCTTGATGGGCAGCTCGATATCCCGCGCCAAGCGGAAGCAGAAGAAGGTGGCGGGGATCACCGATAAGTACATGCCGTAACGGCTGCCCGAATAGCCGCCTCTGTAGAGCATAAAGCTTTCCATGCAGACAAGGAGCGCGAAAAACAGTGTTCCCCCTGCATCAAGAAGCAGATCCTTTTTAAAGCTTTCCTTCTTAGCAAAAAGGAAGCCCATTGCCACAAAGACCGTGCCGAAGAAGAGCCCGTTGCGGGTGCGCTCAAAGTGCTCGTTGTAGTGATTTTCAAAGAAATCCTTTAAAAACTCAGGGCAAAGCCCTTGATACGCCTCGTTAAACATGCCGATGACAAAGAGCACCACACCCAGCGCCACCAAGATCCCGGGATGGATCTTACGGGCAAGGATCGCCACAAAGCCTGCGGCAAATAAAAGGGCGGGCAAATACCAAAGCTGGGAAAAGGTGCCGGTGAATAAAAACTCGGTCTTAAAGGCATCCAAGCACTTTTCAAGATCCCAGCCGCCGATGAGCACACGGCGCACATAGTTCATGGGCAGATAGATCACCGTCCAAATGGCGTACATGCGAAAAATTCTGAAAAGATAAGAGCCGATGGTCTTCCATGCCTGCTTTTCACTCTGGCAGGTGCCGATCCGCTTGGCAAGAAAATATCCTGCCGCGCAGAAAAAGAAGGGCACGCCCAAGCGTCCGATGCCGTTTGCCAGAAGATAAGAGACTGTTCCCGAGGGATGGCAATGAATGAATACGATGAAAAACGAGAAGATCAATTTAAAGAGGTCGATCCCCGTATATTCGGTACGTTCGTTGAGAAGGGGTTGCATAAAAGCTCCTTTCACATCCTTATTTTTTATACAATGAATATAACACACTTCGAAAAAAAAAGCAATTCCTCTGAAAAACTTTAAAAAAATATTTCCAAAATATTTCCAATTATCTTGTAAACGATCTTTTTTTGTGCTATGATGAAACCGTATGAAAAGCGGAATTCCGCCCAATACCAAACGGCTTTTTCCAATGCAAAGGAGGACTTCTCATGCCAATCAAATTCAAAAAAGAAACAAAAACCTTCATCCTCACCACCAAAAACACCGCTTACGCCTTTTCCGTGGAGTGCGACAGATACTTGGTCCACCAGTATTACGGCAAAAAGACGGCAAGCTTCAAGCCCTACGAGCCCTGCGTGGTCTCCTTCTCTCCCTATTTGAAGGAAGCAGGCAACCGCTGGTCGCCCGACATCTTCCCCCAGGAATACTCCTTCTTCGGCGCAGGAGATTTTCGCACGGCGGCACTGAAAGTAAAGGGGGCTGACGGCACAGGTGTGACCGATTTTGTCTACCGTTCCTACCGCTACATCAACGGTACAGCAGAGATCGACGGTATTCCCCAGGCAAGAGGGGCGGAAGACACCAAAACACTGGAAGTGAAGATGACAGACAGTCTCACCGGCTGTGAATTGTTCCTCTATTATACCGTGTTCTATGAAGAAGACGTGATCACCCGCCACGTGCTCTTAAAGAATAAGGGCAAGGCGCC
>JAFTMP010000284.1 GCA_017452335.1 Clostridia bacterium | reverse complement strand
CTGGGCTTTGAAGCACTCTTTTCCCACATTCGTCTCATCAGCGACTACACCCAGACCGACGCCACCTATATGCTCATCCACGCCTGGGCGATGTATGTAAACAACAATGACGGTACCCCCGAGGATGTACAGTTTATCAAAGACTCCTATCCCATCATCAAGGGCTTTGCAAACTACTATCTCACCACCAAATACTACAACAAAAAGCTGAATTTGATCCTCAACCCCTCCTTGGAGCACTCCAAAAAGGGGCGCTACTGGATCGCATACGATCTGATCACCAACGTCTTTGCCTCCCAGGCTTTCCACGAGCTCGTACCCATTGCCAAGGAACAAAGCGACGAAGCCTCGGCAGAAAAATGGGCGGCATACGCCAAAAACATCGAAAAGGGCATCAATAAAAATCTCGTTACCGAGGTGGACGGCAAAAAGATCTACGGCGAGTTTTACGCGGTGGAGGAGGAAATGAAGTTCTATCCCGGCATTTCCTGGGTCAACTTTGCCCCCGTTGCCGCAGAGTGGTACGGCATGGACATGGAGATCATGAAGAACACCTACGAGGTCTACAAAAAGCGGGCAACCATCACCATGAACGGCTTTAGCGGTCTTGCAACCGATGCCGATCTCTTAAGCGGCCAGGTGAGCTTCCAAATGATCGGCAAGGGCATTTCCTGGGAATTGATGTTCTGCAAAATGATCGGCGACACCAAACGCATCAAGGAGCTGGTGGGTTTTGAGCTGGCTACGGCAAAGCGCTACAAACTCTCGGTCTATCCCGAGTTCTGGGCTTCCGAAAGCCATGTTTCCGACCCCGGAAACCAGGAGCACTGCTCTTGGCAGGTCTATGCCATGAGCTATGTCTTCCCCGAGCTTTCACTGAAAAATCAAGAGGATACCCCCTCCTAAAAATATACTTTTTGGCAAAAGCGCCCTTGGCTATTGGCTGTTGTCCTCATCGAAGAATTCGAAATAGGGGTATGGGCAAGACCCGTGCATTTGTATTACAAATGCGAAACTGGCGATAAAAACAGAAGAGAGAGTAATGCGGAATTAGAATTCTGTAAAACTCTCTCTTTTCTGCTTTTTTATGTGATATTTTTGCTGCGCAAAAGTGATATTGAAGCCTACGGCTTCAGTGGTATTCTATTCGCCTCTAAACTCGCCGCACTTACAGCGTAAGTGCAGCGAATAGCACTTGGACGAAGTCCAAATATCACTGCAAAGCAATATCACTCGCCTGCACTCACCTTGTGAGTGCAGCGAATAGAACTGGCGTGATACTCCGTTAAGAGTATCACGCCATGATCAAGGGCGCTTTTTTCGTGACTTGAAAAATTCACAAAATTATGGTATAATAATGGTGATTGAGCACATAAAACAAGTAAAAAACGGGTAAAAACCCGCAATTGTCGATTTTGGTAAAGGGATATCTAAAAATGCTTCACACTTTCAAAGAAAAATTCAATAAATGTCTTATATTTTTAAAGACCTGTCCTGCCCATCATGTGGTTTTGCCGCTTTTGTTTTTGGGTACTATTTTTAAAAATCTGCTGTTGCAAATGTTCATTTCGGGCACCAACAGCTACAAGCCCCACTTTCAGATCTCCTTCTCTATTCTGCTTGCCGGGCTGTTTTTCAGCATCGTTACCACGCTGCTTCTCTTATGCCCCACCTTTCTTTTTAAGAAAAGCGGAGCCAAGATCGGATACGGCATGGTCATCAGTCTGCTCATGACGGTGCTGGTCATTGTAGACTGCTATTATTACAGAGGTTTTTCCGAAATTCCCTCCATTTCCATTCTCTCCGCCGTGACGGGTGAGGATAGCAGTGCGGGAACGGATGCCCTTTCCGATTCCATTTTGAGCATGATCTCGGGCTATGACGTGCTGTACTTTGTAGACTACGCACTGCTCCTTCTTTTCGCGTTCTTCCGCAAGTTTTACAAGAACGCAGGGGCTCTGCGCCGAAAGATCCAAAACCAAAAGAAGCGCATTTCCTTCTTCTTTGACCGCACCCTGCGCTATCGGGCACTGCGTACCCTTTCTCTTGGTGCGCTTTGCGCCGCAATACTGCTCTTTTTACCTGCCCTGCACGCGCTGGGCGCCTCTGCCGATGCCTACTATGACATTTACGACTCGGCATACACCCACAACACCGTCTTCTATTTCACCCCCATCGGCTATCACATCGCAAACATCGTGGACGTGGTAGAGGATCGGGTGGAGGCGACCAGAACAGAGGATCCCAACGCCTCGCCCGATGAAGAGGAGACCGAGGAGGAGCGCCGTCAAAGAGAGCTGATCGAAGCATTTTTCAAATACAACAGCCGTCTGCCCGATAACGAATACGCGGGCATCTTCAAAGACAAAAACGTGATCCTTATTCAAGTGGAGTCTCTTGAAAACTCGGTTCTGGGGCAGTCGGTGGAGGGCGTGGAGATCATGCCCAATTTGAACAAGCTCATCGGCAAGGAGGGCTCATCCCTTTATTTCCCCAACATTTACGACCAGGTAAAATCGGGCAACAGCTCCGACTGCGATCTGATGATCAACACCTCCCTCCTGCCCACAAGCAACGTCTTTTTCCGCACCTATAAAGACAAACTTCTGCCCTCCATGCCCACGATCCTTCGAAACATGGGCTATGGCACCTACTACTATAACGGCTCGGGTCCCACCAGCGTATGGCCCTACAGCACCGTTTATGAAAATGTGTTCGGTTATGTGACCGACGGTGAGGATCCCGACTGCAATTTCCACATGATCGAGGCACTGCTTCCCGAGGAAAAGGTCTACCGCTATTCCTCCGATGAAAACACCTTCAATTTTGTGCTGAGCGACCTTGAAAAGCAGTTGCAGAGCGACGATAACTTCTTTACACAGATCATCCTCTGCTCCAGCCACACCCCCTTCCGCTACGACAATCTGTCCAACGAAGAAAACCGCAATCCCATTCCTAACGAATACTGTCTGCCCACCCCCTCCGATCGCGTGGTGGCAAACAGCAAGACCTTCCATTATCTCAACACCCTGCATTATGTGGATGCACAGATCGGCATCTTCCTTGAAAAGGCAGAACAGCAGGGACTGCTTGAGGACACAGTAGTGCTTATTTACGGTGACCACCAGGGTATTCACAAGTATTTCCCTGCCGATGCAGAAAACATCGGCGAGCACTTTGAAGACTACGCCTTCATTGAGGAGCCGAAATATCATTCTGTACCGCTGATCATCTACGATCCTTCGGGCAAGACCGAAGGAAAAACCTTTGAAGTGCCCGGCGGACAGAGCGACATTATGCCCACACTGCTTTATTTACTGGGTGTAGACGAAAAGGAGTATTCCTTCGCCATGGGTAAGGTGCTGGTCAACACCGATAAGAATTATGCGCTGATTGCCAACGGCACCATCATTGGAGAAGCGCCCGACGAAGAGGATATCAAGATCATTGAAATGATGTACAAGATCTCCGATTACATCGTGGAGCGCGATGAATTCGGCTACATGGTGAAAGAGGAGCGAGAAGAGGCGGCAAAGCGTGCCGAGCAAAAGGCAGAGCAAGAAGCACTCGAAGAAGCCAATGCACTTGATGACGCGGCAATTCTCCCCTCCCAAGAGGACTGAAATTGCAATTCCCTTTAAAAAACTCTTTATATGAAAGCAAGGAACACACCATGAACAACACTTACAGCGCAACGCTTGAAAAAACCGTTACCCCCGAGCTCACTGCCAAAGCTATGGGCAGTGGGTCTCTGGAGGTCTTTGCCACCCCCGCCCTTGTGGCACTGTGCGAGGAATGTGCCTGCAAGGCACTGGAAGGTGCCCTTGAAGAAGGACAGACCTCTGTGGGCGTGGGTCTGCAGCTGCAGCACAGCGCCGCCACACCTGTGGGCATGAAGGTCTTTTGCACGGCGCGCGTCACCGCGTGGGAAGGACGAAAGATCGTCTTTGACATCAGTGCAAGCGATGAAAAGAGAGAGATCGGTCACTGCGTCCACGAGCGCTTTCTGGTCAATGCCCAGCGCTTTAGCGAAAAGACCTATCAAAAGTTAAATTGAAAATATCCAAAAAAACAACCACGGCGATCCGCAAAAAGCGGATCGCCGTGGTTTTGTTATAACACTTTAGGGTTCATCGGCAGAGAACACCTTTGTGCCCTTGATCTTTTCGATCTTTGCCATTACCTGCTTTAGCGATTCATCGTAAACGAAAAGCGAAAACTGCCAATCCTCGGGGCGGGTGTCTAAATGGTTGAAGATCTTGTCATAGACCCGCGCCATCTTTTCCTCTTCGGCATCTTTTTTGAAGTGCAGGATGAAGAAGCTGCAGAAATAGTCATCGGTGATCAGCTTGCGCACCAAATGCACCTCACTGAGCACCCCTTCATCGGATTTCTTGATAAAGGCAAGAATGTCCTCAAGCATTTCCTTCGGCATGGTTTCTGCAACAAGACGGTCCTTCACGGTCAGCTCGCCTGTGTGGCTCACCTCGTCGATCTGCTTTTGACCCAAAAACAGAGCCCGTTCCCGATATGTCTCCAGTCCTTGCTCATCGCCCGTGGTACAGCAAAACTCCCCGATCATGGAAAGACCCTCCTCCACATAATTGTGATTGATGTCCATCGCCTCATAAAGAAAGTCAATGCCCTGCTTGTCATATCTTCCCAGCAGAATACAGCCCTTGGTATACAGTGCATGAGCGGTGGCAAAGTGGTTTTCGGTGGTTTGAAGAAGCCTGTCACACAGCGCCTCCGCTTCATCGTAATAACTAAAAGCCATCAGCGCATCAAAGACGGGACGCGCCTCCTCGGCAGTGAGCGTCTGTCCGCTCTTTCTGTATTCCTCAATAATAGCAAGGGGCTTGACGTAGCGCTCTTCTCTGACCTGCGCATAATCGTCCTTGATCGTCTCGGCGATCTCCTTGGACAGCTCCTGCGCCGCCTTTTTACATTCCTGTCCGTAGGCATCGGTGTGGTCGGGCAGGCGCACCTCAAAATCCTTCACACCCAGCGCCTGCATACGCAAACGGAAGATGGGGTGGGATGCCGAGCGGGGCTGGATCTCCTTTAAAAGAAGCTCTTTATAAAAGGCGCCTCTTTCGATGATGGCACGGCGCAGTGCCTCATTTACCACCTGGCAGGTATTTTCTCTTGGCTGTTCGGCAGAATAGTAGTGATCGTCAATGAAGCGATGCAGCTCCTTTTCAAAAAGATTGTTGTAGCCTAACTTCGCCATACCGTTCACGGCAGTCTGCGGGTCGCCCTTTTCAAGAATGGCACGGTCGGCACGCTCCTCGATGAAAACAGAGGCAGAGAGACGGTAAATATAATACTCAAAAATATAAAAAGTATCGGGCAGGGAAAACAAAATATTGGTCAACCGACTAAACACCGAGCCGTCCCCTTCGGCAAGGTCGGCAAAAAGGGCATATTCCTTGTCCGTGGGGTTGCCGTCCTTGGTCAGATGGGCAAATTCATGAAGCAGGATCTGATAAAGCTCGTCACTGCTCATGACGTCAAGCAGATTGACCCCGAGCTGTAAGGAATAGGTATCCCCGATCTTGGCAATGCCCGCGTTGCAATCGTTTAAAAAGACGATGCGGATCTTGCCATCCATATTCAGAGCCTTTGCCGCCTTATGGGCAAGGGCATGGATCTCCGGGTAATCCTTCTCTGCGCAGTAGCCCTCAAACTTGAATTTCTCGCGGTGCGGAAACAGTCTCGAAAGTGCTCCGTAGCAAAGATATACGGGAAAGAGCGAAAGGGCGCTGAAGGAATCAGCCCCGCCGATTCCGGATAAGAAGGAAAACGCCAGCGCAAAAAACAACAGAAAAAGGGCAAAACCCTTCATCAAACGGCGCAACAGCACGATCTTTTGAACCACTTTGTCAAGATCCTGTTCCGCCTCGCTCTTGCGGGAAAGAAAATATTCCTGTTGTTCCTTCACGCTCAGCTTCATGCTTTTTTTATAAAACTGCGCACCGATCACACTGGCAATCAGAAGAACGCCCAGCAAAATCAGTGCCGCCAGCGCACCGATGCCACAGCCGTTCTTCACTGCCTCGGGCAGGTCAGCGCCCGCAAAAATACCGCCGACGCCCATTGCCGATACCAACAAAATGGCACCGAGAAGCCGCAGGATCTGACCAACTGTCTTTTTTGTTTGTTGCATAATATCCCTTTCTGTAAGGTATCCTTACAAAGCATTTATGGAGATGCCCTGCGGGCATCTCCGCTTTTTTACAGTTTTACATCACGTCAACCGTTTCAATGCCCAAAAGGTCTGTTAAGAAGATCATCTTATCTCTTGTGAGTCTGCAAAGGGCAAGACGGTTCTGCTTCTTTGCTACATCCTCCTCGGAAAGGATTCTGTCATCGTGATAGAATACCGAGAAGGCAGAAGCAATGCGGTACGCCGCCTCGGCGATGT
>JAFTMP010000283.1 GCA_017452335.1 Clostridia bacterium | reverse complement strand
GAAGGACTCAAAGCTGTCGGAAATGTCAAGGGTGGAGCGGTAAAGGTGTCCGCCCACCGAGCGCGCCCATTTTTCGGGGTGATCCATGCCCCCTGTGCACACCGAAAAGACAATGTCTCTGCCGCTTGCCCGCAGTGCCATGCCCATTCTGCGGTAAAGGAGCTTTGAATCTACGGTGTTGGGACGGAAGCAGAAATCGTATTTTAAAAGGTACAACCCATCGGATGCAAAATCGGCGGCATCCTCAAATTCATGCCCGAAGCTGCCGGGATACCCCGCACAGGTACGCACGCCCGAGCAGGAATACATACCGAATTTCAATCCCCGCTCATGGATATAGTCGCCCAGTGCCTTCATACCCGAGGGAAATTTTTCACGGTCTGCAACAATCTTGCCCGTTTGAGGGTCTCTTTCTTTTTCCGACCAGCAATCGTCAATGACGATATATTCATAGCCCGCGTCCTTCAGCCCCTTTTTAACAAAGCAGTCTGCGATCTCGCGGATCAGATTTTCGCTGATGTCCTTGCCAAAGGTGTTCCAGGTGTTAAAGCCCATAGGGGGTCTTTGTACAAGCATTTTTTCCTCCAAAAAAGCAGGCAGAGACTAAAAAGCCTCTGCCGTTTGTTTACTCATCCGCTTCGTTCATCTTCGGATACTCTTCCAAAACCAGTCCCGGGTTTTTGTCGGTTGCCCAACGCACCGCCCAGTCGCTCTGGAAGACCAGCAGATTATGATCTCTGAAATCCTGTACCCACAGCGTTCCATCGGCAAGACGCAGGTCATTGATGTGACATGGCGTGCTCTTTACCCAATAAATAAGGCTGTGCGGAAGGTCTGTTCTTCTGTATTTCACACCGTATTCCGTTTCCATACGGAACTTTAAAACGTCATACTGCAACTGTCCGACAACGCCCACCACAAGGCGCTCCAGTCCTGCACCGGGAAGTGTAAATATACGGATCGCACCCTCTTGGGCGATCTGATTCATGCCCTTGGAGAACTGCTTTCTCTTCATGGCGTCGATCTGCTCCACGTAGGCAAAATGCTCGGGAGAGAAGGTGGGGATGTCCATAAAACGCACCTTCATGCCGGGCTCGCACACGGTGTCACCGATGGAGAACACACCCGGGTCAAAAATACCGATGATGTCCCCTGCATAGGCGCAGTCGATGATCTCTCGCTCCTCCGCCATCATCTGCTGAGGCTGGGAAAGCTTTGCCACCTTGCCCGTTTGCAGGTGCAGATACTCCTTGTTTCTTTCAAACTTACCCGAGCAGATACGCAAAAAGGCAATTCTGTCTCGGTGCGCCTTGTTCATGTTCGCTTGGATCTTGAACACAAAGGCGGAGAACTTTTCCTCTGTGGGCTCCACCACACCGTCCTTGGTTTCGTGAGGCAGGGGACCGGAGGTCATCTTCAAAAATGCTTCAAGGAAGGGCTCCACGCCGAAGTTATTCAGTGCCGAGCCGAAGAAGACGGGAGAGAGCTTGCCGCAAGATACTTTTTCAAGATCAAATTCATAGCTTGCCGCATCCAGCAGCTCCACCTGATCCACCAGCTCGGAGGCTGCCCCCTCGCCGATAAGCTCGTTGAGCTTTTCTCTGTCCTCCAGGTAGCAGTTGATGCCAGCAATGCGCTTTCTGCCCGCATGCAACTCGTAAAAGTCAAGCACGCTCTTCTTTTCTCTGTCATAAACGCCCTTAAAGCCTACGCCGCAGCCGATAGGCCAGTTTACGGGATAGGTACCGATGCCGAACTCCTTTTCCAGCTCGTCCAGCAGATCGAAGGGGTCGCGGGAGTCGCGGTCCATCTTGTTGATGAAGGTGAAGATCGGAATTCCGCGCATCGCGCAGACCTTAAAAAGCTTTCTGGTCTGAGGCTCAATACCCTTTGCACCGTCAATGACCATCACCGCGGAGTCTGCCGCCATGAGGGTACGGTAGGTATCCTCTGAGAAGTCCTGGTGTCCGGGGGTATCCAAAATATTGATGCAATAGCCGTCGTATTCAAACTGCAACACAGAGGAGGTGACCGAAATACCTCTCTGCTTTTCAAGCTCCATCCAGTCAGACACCGCATGTCTGTCGGAGGATTTGCCCTTTACCGTGCCGGCGCTTTGAATGGCGCCGCCGTAAAGGAGGAATTTTTCAGTTAAGGTGGTTTTACCCGCGTCGGGGTGAGAAATAATGGCAAAGGTCCTTCTTCTGCTGATTTCTTGCTGTAAAGTACTCATAGCTACTCTAAATCCTTCCAATTTGGGGCGATATCAGATCAAAACCGCCCAAAGCATTTCTTACGATTGTCATTCAAGCGATTTATTATACCACGACTTTGGAAAATTTGCAAGAAATTTCTCAAAATAAAGAAAAAATTCCCCAATTTAAAAAAATCCCGTCCTTTTGTAAAAAATCCCGCAAAGCACTTGCCACAATGAAAAAAATATGTTAAAATGAATGTGTTTAAAACGAAGGAAAGAGGTATGAACAATGCCTGCATATACGACCAAGCTTTCTGCGCTCATTGATGAGTTTTCACTGACCCCTATTTATATGCCCTGTCCTGCTGATGAGGTGCTCATTGCCCGCTCGGACACCAACCGTCCAAGCCTTGCCCTCTCCGGGTTCTTTAACCTGTTTGAGCCCGACAGAATTCAGATCATCGGCAACGCCGAGCACCAGTATCTTTCCAGTATGACCCCTCAGATCCGCCGCAAGCGCTCCTTTGACTTTTTTGCCCAGCGCCCCGTGGCTGTGGTCTTTACCACCGATCTTTTGGTCTTTAGCGAGTTTACCGATGCCGCGATGGTTTACGGGGTGCCGATTTTATGTACCTCCTCACACACATCCTCCTTTAACGCCGCGCTGATCGCCTCGCTGTCGGTCTCCCTTGCTCCCCGCATTACCCGTCACGGCGTGCTGGTGGAGGTGTACGGTGAAGGTATCTTCATCACAGGCGATTCGGGCGTTGGTAAGAGCGAGACTGCCATTGAACTGGTAAAACGCGGTCATCGACTGATCGCAGACGATGCGGTGGATATCCGTAAGGTTTCTGCCAAAACGCTGGTGGGCAGAGCCCCTGCCGCCATCCGCCATTACGCGGAGCTACGCGGCGTTGGCATTATTGACATCTGCCGTATTTTCGGTATGGGTGCTGTAAAGGAATCGGAAAAGCTGGATCTTGTCATCAATTTGGAGCAGTGGGACGCCACTAAGTTCTATGACCGCATGGGGCTTGAGACCGAATACTGCGAAATGATGGGCATCAACATCCCCATGGCGACCATTCCCGTGCGTCCCGGTCGAAATCTTGCCATCATCATTGAGATTGCCGCCATGAATAACCGCCAGAAGCGCATGGGCTACAACACGGCAAAGGAATTCAACGATGCTATGCTGCGCCAGGCGGGCGTTGACCCCTCCTTATATTCTTAAATCGAATATCCCCTCAAAAGGCGTTGCCGCGGCAACGCCTTTTGAGGGGATATTCGATTTAAGAATATAAGGAGGGGTCAACGCCCGCCTGGCGCAGCATAGCATCGTTGAATTCCTTTGCCGTGTTGTAGCCCATGCGCTTCTGGCGGTTATTCATGGCGGCAATCTCAATGATGATGGCAAGATTTCGACCGGGACGCACGGGAATGGTCGCCATGGGGATGTTGATGCCCATCATTTCGCAGTATTCGGTCTCAAGCCCCATGCGGTCATAGAACTTAGTGGCGTCCCACTGCTCCAAATTGATGACAAGATCCAGCTTTTCCGATTCCTTTACAGCACCCATACCGAAAATACGGC
Source organism: Clostridia bacterium (assembly GCA_017452335.1). Lineage (GTDB taxonomy): Bacteria > Bacillota > Clostridia > Oscillospirales > CAG-272 > UBA11512. The sequence continues at coordinate 3,129 of JAFTMP010000283.1, read as the reverse complement.
AGATGTCAATAATGCCAACGCCGCGTAGCTCCGCGTAATGGCGGATGGCGGCAGGGGCTCTGCCCACCAGCGTTTTGGCAGAAACCTTACGGATATCCACCGCATCGTCTGCGATCAGTCGATGACCGCGTTTTACCAGTTCAATGGCAGTCTCGCTCTTACCAACGCCCGAATCGCCTGTGATGAAGATACCTTCACCGTACACCTCCACCAGCACGCCGTGACGGGTAATGCGGGGAGCAAGGGAGACCGACAGCGAGGCGATCAGCGCGGCGTTAAAGGAGGATGTGTGTGAGGAGGTACATAAAATCGGCACCCCGTAAACCATCGCGGCATCGGTAAACTCGCTAAAGACCAAAAGATCGGTGGTAAAGACCACAGCCACGGGGCGCTGGGCAAAAAAGTCAAAGGAGCGCTTGCGGCGGATCTGAGGGGTCATACTGGAAAGATACTGGTGCTCGGCGTTGCCGATGATCTGAATTCTGTCGGGCTCAAACAGGTTAAAGAACCCGGAGAGGGCAAGGCTTGGACGGTTGGTGTCCGAGCGGGCAATGAGCACCTCATCAGCAGGACAGGGCATATAAATAGGGGTCAGTGAAAACTCATCAATGAGCGCAGAAAGCTTGGTCGTATATGCAGGCATTGTTCATACCTCTTTCCTTCGTTTTAAACACATTCATTTTAACATATTTTTTTCATTGTGGCAAGTGCTTTGCGGGATTTTTTACAAAAGGACGGGATTTTTTTAAATTGGGGAATTTTTTCTTTATTTTGAGAAATTTCTTGCAAATTTTCCAAAGTCGTGGTATAATAAATCGCTTGAATGACAATCGTAAGAAATGCTTTGGGCGGTTTTGATCTGATATCGCCCCAAATTGGAAGGATTTAGAGTAGCTATGAGTACTTTACAGCAAGAAATCAGCAGAAGAAGGACCTTTGCCATTATTTCTCACCCCGACGCGGGTAAAACCACCTTAACTGAAAAATTCCTCCTTTACGGCGGCGCCATTCAAAGCGCCGGCACGGTAAAGGGCAAATCCTCCGACAGACATGCGGTGTCTGACTGGATGGAGCTTGAAAAGCAGAGAGGTATTTCGGTCACCTCCTCTGTGTTGCAGTTTGAATACGACGGCTATTGCATCAATATTTTGGATACCCCCGGACACCAGGACTTCTCAGAGGATACCTACCGTACCCTCATGGCGGCAGACTCCGCGGTGATGGTCATTGACGGTGCAAAGGGTATTGAGCCTCAGACCAGAAAGCTTTTTAAGGTCTGCGCGATGCGCGGAATTCCGATCTTCACCTTCATCAACAAGATGGACCGCGACTCCCGCGACCCCTTCGATCTGCTGGACGAGCTGGAAAAGGAGTTCGGCATCGGTACCTATCCCGTAAACTGGCCTATCGGCTGCGGCGTAGGCTTTAAGGGCGTTTATGACAGAGAAAAGAAGAGCGTGCTTGACTTTTACGAGTTGCATGCGGGCAGAAAGCGCATTGCTGGCATCAACTGCTACCTGGAGGACAGAGAAAAGCTCAACGAGCTTATCGGCGAGGGGGCAGCCTCCGAGCTGGTGGATCAGGTGGAGCTGCTGGATGCGGCAAGCTATGAATTTGATCTTGAAAAAGTATCTTGCGGCAAGCTCTCTCCCGTCTTCTTCGGCTCGGCACTGAATAACTTCGGCGTGGAGCCCTTCCTTGAAGCATTTTTGAAGATGACCTCCGGTCCCCTGCCTCACGAAACCAAGGACGGTGTGGTGGAGCCCACAGAGGAAAAGTTCTCCGCCTTTGTGTTCAAGATCCAAGCGAACATGAACAAGGCGCACCGAGACAGAATTGCCTTTTTGCGTATCTGCTCGGGTAAGTTTGAAAGAAACAAGGAGTATCTGCACCTGCAAACGGGCAAGGTGGCAAAGCTTTCCCAGCCTCAGCAGATGATGGCGGAGGAGCGAGAGATCATCGACTGCGCCTATGCAGGGGACATCATCGGTATTTTTGACCCGGGTGTGTTCTCCATCGGTGACACCGTGTGCGAGCCCGGCATGAAGGTGCGTTTTATGGACATCCCCACCTTCTCTCCCGAGCATTTTGCCTACGTGGAGCAGATCGACGCCATGAAGAGAAAGCAGTTCTCCAAGGGCATGAATCAGATCGCCCAAGAGGGTGCGATCCGTATATTTACACTTCCCGGTGCAGGACTGGAGCGCCTTGTGGTGGGCGTTGTCGGACAGTTGCAGTATGACGTTTTAAAGTTCCGTATGGAAACGGAATACGGTGTGAAATACAGAAGAACAGACCTTCCGCACAGCCTTATTTATTGGGTAAAGAGCACGCCATGTCACATCAATGACCTGCGTCTTGCCGATGGAACGCTGTGGGTACAGGATTTCAGAGATCATAATCTGCTGGTCTTCCAGAGCGACTGGGCGGTGCGTTGGGCAACCGACAAAAACCCGGGACTGGTTTTGGAAGAGTATCCGAAGATGAACGAAGCGGATGAGTAAACAAACGGCAGAGGCTTTTTAGTCTCTGCCTGCTTTTTTGGAGGAAAAAATGCTTGTACAAAGACCCCCTATGGGCTTTAACACCTGGAACACCTTTGGCAAGGACATCAGCGAAAATCTGATCCGCGAGATCGCAGACTGCTTTGTTAAAAAGGGGCTGAAGGACGCGGGCTATGAATATATCGTCATTGACGATTGCTGGTCGGAAAAAGAAAGAGACCCTCAAACGGGCAAGATTGTTGCAGACCGTGAAAAATTTCCCTCGGGTATGAAGGCACTGGGCGACTATATCCATGAGCGGGGATTGAAATTCGGTATGTATTCCTGCTCGGGCGTGCGTACCTGTGCGGGGTATCCCGGCAGCTTCGGGCATGAATTTGAGGATGCCGCCGATTTTGCATCCGATGGGTTGTACCTTTTAAAATACGATTTCTGCTTCCGTCCCAACACCGTAGATTCAAAGCTCCTTTACCGCAGAATGGGCATGGCACTGCGGGCAAGCGGCAGAGACATTGTCTTTTCGGTGTGCACAGGGGGCATGGATCACCCCGAAAAATGGGCGCGCTCGGTGGGCGGACACCTTTACCGCTCCACCCTTGACATTTCCGACAGCTTTGAGTCCTTC
>JAFTMP010000282.1 GCA_017452335.1 Clostridia bacterium | reverse complement strand
TTCAGAGCCTTAGCCATAGGAGCGAGGCAGTTGGTGGTGCAGGAAGCGGCGGAGATGATCTGATCGTCAGCGGTCAGGGTGTTGTTGTTGACACTGTAAACGATGGTCTTCAGATCGTTGCCTGCGGGAGCAGAGATAACAACCTTCTTAGCGCCTGCCTGAATGTGAGCCTGGCTCTTTTCCTTAGAGGTGTAGAAGCCGGTGCACTCCAGAACTACGTCAACGCCCAGCTCGCCCCAGGGGCAGTCAGCTGCGTTCTTCTCTGCGTAGATGATGATTTCCTTGCCATCAACGATGATGGAATTCTCGGTTGCTTCAACGGTGTGCTTGTTCTCGCCGATCTTGCCGCAGTATGCGCCCTGAGCGGTGTCATACTTCAGCAGGTGAGCCAGCATCTTGGGGCTGGTCAGGTCGTTGATTGCAACAACGTCATAACCCTCAGCACCGAACATCTGACGGAAAGCCAGACGACCGATTCTACCAAAACCGTTAATAGCTACTTTTACATTTGCCATGATTGTAGTCCTCCAAATATAATAAATTAAATTGTTAGCATTTCTGAAAAGCGTTTTCCGCCTTTTTCCTTCATATTGTACTACATTTTTTGAAAATATACAAGGGCTTTTCGAAAAAAATTTTAAATTTAGTGTGAATGTTTACCAATTGTGCCATTCGACGGGAGCCCTTTGTACATCTTGCAATAGTTTGCGCTTTTTTTAGCCCCTTATGCAGTACCGTTTGTGCCTTAATTCTTGCTTTGCGTGCTGACTTTTACACGCTCTTCGCCTGCCATTACAACGATCCCCGCACTGCACCCGCGAAAGGCGCTTTGTGCTATAAAGGCATCCTCGCTCAAAGTGATACCGGAAAGCGCAGAACAGTTCTTAAACGCCTTGCCGTATACCGTATCCACACTCTCTGCGTTATGCACACTTTCAAGCGCGGTGCATCCCGAAAAGGCGGATTTTTCGATAGTGGTAATACCTTCATGCAGGGTGATCTCTTCAAGATTGGTACAGTCCTTAAAGGACTTTCTGCCCACGTGACGCACTTCAATGCCGTAGATTTCCTCGGCAAGCGTTACCGTCGTAAGATCATCGCCGGCAGAGAGCGTTGCATAGCCATCTAAGGTGAGCACATAACGCACGCCATCCCGCGAAGGCAAAGCAAAGGTAAAGAGCGCCAGCACCACCAGCACCACTGCCACGCCCACAAGAGGCAGGATGATACGCATCCTCTTCTTTTTCGCCGCCCGCTCGGCTTCCTCAAGTCTTGCAAGCTGCTCTTCTAACTGCTTGCGGTAAAGCTCGGTGTTCTTATAGTCCTTTAACTCCGTGGTGAGTCCCAACAGTCTGTTTGTCTCTACCTTATCAAGCGCCGCACCGCTGCATCCCTTAAGCACCTGTGCATAATACTCCTCTTTTTTCAAGAGGCGCAAATTCTGCTTGGCGCGGATCTCCAGAAGGCTTTCTCTGTAAGTACCTTTTGCGTGGGCAAGTGCCTGCATGTATAGCGGATAATCCTCCAGCCCCTTTGGCAGGTCGGCAAGCTGACCCTCGCTGACCAGTCCGTTTTCGGCAAGAAGCAAGCCGATATAGGGGTGGGGATCCTCACACTGTTCCTTGACCATAGCATCAAATCGAAGCTTTGCTTCGTCAAACTGATGCTTGCTTAAATAGTAATAGCCCTCTTGCAGGGTCGTTAATTCTTCCATACGCTTCCCTTTCCTTTCGAAAATTACGGGTTCATCTGCGCAAAAGCGCTTTATTTGACGGCAATATTCAATAGAATCTCTGTTGCCTTGTCCATCCCCTCGGCGGTGATATGCTCAAAGGGTCCGTGGTAGGCATAGCCACCCGTGCCAAGGTTGGGGGTGGGCAGACCCATAAAGGAAAGCCGCGCACCGTCCGTTCCTCCGCGGATGGGGGTGTTTGCAGGGGTTACACCTGCCTTTTTGGTTGCTTCCATTGCTCTTTCCACAATGTAAAAGCGGGGACGGACCACCTCTTCCATATTGAAGTAGCTGTCCTTGATCTCGACTTTGATGTAGTCCCCGCCAAGCTCGCCGTTCATTTTCTTCACAAGGTCAGCGACAAATGCCTTGCGCGCTTCAAACTTTTCTTTATTATGGTCGCGGATGATGTAAGAAAGGCTCGCCCTCTCGACGCTTCCTTCCATAGAGCCAAGATGATAAAAGCCCTCGTAATCCACGGTGGTGGCAGGCGTTTGGTCCCCGGGCATACGGGAGGCAAAGTCGGTTGCAAGCAGGGCGGCGTTGACCATCACGCCGTAGGCAGAGCCGGGATGCACGTTCACCCCTTCAAAGGTGATCCTTGCCGAGGCGGCATTGAAGTTTTCAAAAACCACCTCGCCCTCGGGACCGCCGTCCACGGTGTAGGCATAATCGGCGCCAAAGGCGTCAAGATCAAAGCTGTCGGTACCCATGCCCACCTCCTCGTCGGGGGTGAAGCAGATGCAAAGCCTGCCGTGGGGCAGATTTTGCTCCTTGATGATCTCCAGCATTGTCATAATTTCGGCAATGCCTGCCTTGTCGTCCGCCCCCAAAAGGGTGGTGCCGTCGGTGGTGATGAGGGTCCTTCCCGCAAGGGCGGGCAGATGGGGGAATTGCTCTTTTGAAAGAACTCTTCCCGAAGTGCCCAGGGGCAAATCGCCGCCGTCGTAGTTTTCGTAAATCAGCGGATTGACTCCCGCACCCGTGAAATCGGGAGCGGTGTCAAGATGGGCAATGAAGCCGATCTTTTCGGCGTCCTCATAGCCCTCGGTGGCTTCAAGGTGCCCGTATACAAGGCAGTTTTCATTTACGTAGGCATCCTTTACGCCAAACTCCTTTAATTCATCTACAAGCACCCTTGCCAGATCAAATTGGCAGGCGGTGGAGGGGTTCTTTACCCCCTCAGGGTCGCTTTCGGTGTTGATCTTTACATATTTTAAAAGCCGCTCGTATGCTCTCATAATATCCCTCAAACAATATATTTTATTTATTATACCCCTTTTTTGCCCCTTTGTCAATGAATTCCCGCTCATTTCACCAAAGTTTCACGAAGCTGTCGCAAAAAAGAAGAGAAATAGCGCTCTTTTTCACGATTTTGACCGTGTAATAAGAAGTGATACCGAGCAGAGGACGGATTTTTGCTTGAAACCAAACCGACCATATGCTATAATTACTTTAAAAATCATAGCGACACTATACCTTATGTACGTAACCGCTTCGTGGAAATCTTTTTAAAAGTTGATATAATTAAATCACAAAAGCGCTTTTGAACACTATTTTGGAGGACTGCGTGAAAAATGCTTTTC
>JAFTMP010000281.1 GCA_017452335.1 Clostridia bacterium | reverse complement strand
TTTTTTCTATTCTATTCTCGTTCGCGGTGCGAACATGTCAGAATTTGTTCATCATTTTAACATATATTCTTTCAATTCCGCTACACTACGTACACCTAAAGTGGCATAGATATTGGAAATGTGCCGATATACCGTGCGCACAGACATATCCAAATGCGCCGCGATTTCTTTTGCAGACCAATTTCGGGTATACATCATGGCAATAGAAAACTCTGTGACAGAAAGCTCTGTGGCAACGTTATCTCTGGCTTCGTCATTGTGCAGTGAGCGCCAATGCTTGCTAAAAACAGCGGCGCCGTCTTTGATTTGCTGGTATTCTTTCGGATAACTGTTTTTTAAGCATCGCTCCACAATACCTTGCAGCAAAAGATAGTGCTCGGCAAAGGGCTCAATAAAGCCATCAGCTTGGGCAAGCTTCCAAGCAGACATAAATTGACGTTCCGCATCGTCCACATGCCTCATATTGATCAGAGCGATCGCATCAATAAGCCTGCAGTAGATTTCCGGGATCACGTGTCTGCCGGGCGTGATTTCGATTGCAATTTTTGCAACTGCGTGTGCTCCTTGAAACTTGTTTACAAGGCACATTTGGTGCGCCAAGATGTAGCAAGAAAACAACTTCATTCCATCCGGTAGATATTTGATCCAGTTTTCCAACGGTTCATCGGTTAGCGGCGGACAGTAAAGCAGGACGGTTGAAGCGTGGGATAGCCATACGCTCATTGATTTTACTTGCGGAACTTGAGAGGCTGTTGAGTTTTGGGTTTTTAAAAGGTATTGCTGTAATATAGCAAGAGCATATTTTGCTTGATGGACATGACCCGTGCCGAGGCTTGCAAAAATATAAATGAGGCAAGCGGTGCTACACAGATAAGGGTCCTTACTTTGCAGATACGCTTCGGTAATGCGTATGGCGCGTTCCGCATCGCCTATATAATAGCAGTATTCCGCATAAGTCACGTTTTTTTCATCTTCACTTGAAAGTGAGTTCACGTATGTCAAGCACTCGCCGGGGAAAAAGTCACTGCTGATAAGTGAAAAGGAGGGGCGGATCGGTTGATTCTGCTTTCCCGGAACCAATGAGTTTTTTTCCGTAGGTTCGGTAAAATCTGCAGGGATCATCCACTGTCCTGCAATCTTACATGCTCCTTTTATTCTTCCTTCATTCGCCCATTTTTGAATAGCACGTGCTGTAACCCCCAGGCGCTTTGCAGTCTGGGATGGTTTTTCATACTGCATTTTTTACACCTTCTATCAGTATAATTTGTTTCATTTAAAAAAGCCAAAGCAGGGAGGTTGAAAATGCCTCAAAGCTGTCATTCCTCGTTGTTTTGACCGCCTTGCTCTTGTTTTTTAGGTTCATCGGCTTGTGCAGCAAGTGTGTCGTGTCTGCGTTTGATTTCGTTGACATATATTGCAACAGATTCTTCCGCCGCTGCAAAGATATCCGAAAGAGCAAGAGCCGCTTCTGCAAGTGAGCCTACATTCTCGATCTTGACCTCTCGCTCCTCTAAGCGTCGCTTCAGTTCAGCGTTTTCTTCTTGCAGCTTTTGTTCATTCTTTTTCAACTCGTAAATAATTTCGATCAGCTCACTGCGCCTAAAGCGTCTTAATTCTTTATCTGCCATTTTAAACGCTGACTATCTATTTTAGAAAGTCTTCCTTTCGCATTTGATTTAAACGACTTATTGGCTATCGCAGTACAGCACAACGATAGCCAATGAAGCAGAGGGGTAGTTATTGTGTTGAATGCTTTTTAAAGCGATGAGAACAAATTACAGGAAAATGTACTTTAAGATGAAGAGCACTGCCAGTACGTACATTACGGGAGAAATATCCTTCCACTTTTTGCATACCAGATTGATGAGTACATAGGAAATTATACCGATAGAAATACCCTCTGCAATGCTGTAGAAAAGGGGCATTGCAATGATACAGAGGTATGCGGGGATGGCAGTGGTGTAGTTGTCATCGGTCAGCTTTAAAGAGGTAATGTTGCTGAACATCAAAAATCCAACGATAATCAGTGCAGGAGCAGTTGCAAAAGAAGGAATGGCCGTAAAAACAGGCGCAAAGAACATGGAAAGCAGGAACAGGATCGCTGTGGTCAAGGATGTAAGACCTGTTCTGCCGCCTGCCGCAACACCTGCGGAGGATTCCACGAAGGTTGTTGTTGTGGAGGTACCGAGAACTGCGCCGACGGTGGTTGCAATAGCATCTGCCATCATTGCGGGCTTGATTTTTGCCAGCTTTCCGTTTTTGTCCAGCATGTTTGCCTTGGTACAAACACCGATCAAGGTACCCAGCGTGTCAAACAAGTCTACAAACAGGAAGGAGAAGATGATTACGACAAAGTTGAAGATGCCAACGCCGTCAAAATTGATGTTAAAGCACTGTCCGAATGTTTCGCCAAGCTTTGTAAAGTCTGTCATTTGAAAGCTGGGAATTAAGGAGGGGATATAAACGCTGTTTTCGGTTGCCTCGGCTACAAACTGATAAATTCCGGTAGCGGGGTCTACCAAATAGTTACCGGGCTCGTAAAGACCGATCAGCTGGCAAATAATACCCAAAATCCAAGTGCCCAAAATACCGATAAGGATGGAACCCTTTACATTTTTGATATACAGAATAGCTGTGATCATCGTACCGATCACTGCAAGCAGTGCACCGATGCCCACGGTGGTGAAGTTGTCGGTGAAGCTTACGATAGAAACGAGAGTGGAGCTGTTGGACACGCTCAGTCCCGCATTTTGCAAACCGATAAAAGCGATAAAAATACCAATACCAACGGACACTGCGTTCTTTAACTGCATGGGAATAGCGTTGAAGATGGCTTCTCTGACCTTGGTAAGGGAAAGCAGAATAAAGATAACTCCCTCAACAAATACTGCAAAGAGCGCTACCTGCCACGGATATCCAAAGCCCTGCACGACGGTATATGCCATGAAGGCGTTGAGTCCCATGCCCGCGGAAAGAGCAAAGGGAAGATTTGCCATAAACGCCATGCACGCCGTACCGATAAAGGAGGCAATGCAGGTGGCAAGCAAAACGGCTGTTGGATCCATGCCCGCATCAGCAAGGATACTGGGGTTGACAGCCAGGATGTACGCCATAGTCATGAAGGTGGTGAATCCGGCAATCAGCTCGGTTTTGACGTTGGTATTGTTCTGTTTTAATTTAAAGATTTTGTTTAACATGCCTTTACGTCCCTCTCTTATTTTCCGCAGAAAGCGTGTTGTTTCTACGATTTACAACATTAAATATATTACCATACTTTTAAAAAATTTTCAACAGTTTTCCCAATGTTTTTATTGGATTTCTTTCGAAAAAACTTCCCGATTGACATAAGTCAGTCGGGAAGGGAAGACGGTTTTATCAGAGAATCAATTCCATGCCCACCTTTTGGGGAAGCAGACCGCACTTTTCATAGAATTTCATAGCAGAGCTGTTGCAGGACCAGACGTTGAGCGTCAAGTTATAGCAGCCGCTCTCCTTGGCAAAGGAAACGACATATTCATAAAGCGCCCTTCCGATGTGCATTCCTCTTTTTTCCTCGTCTACACACAGATCGTCAATATAGAGCGTTTTAATATCGGTTAAAATATTGTTGTGAAGATGCTGGATAAACACGCAAAAAGCATACCCAAGGACTTGATCCTCTCCATCCACAGCCACGAAAATGGGCTTTGTATCATCCTTGAGCAGATCAAGAAGCTCTTCGTCAGTATATTTTTTTGTTCCCGCCTTAAAAAGATCGGGTCTGCCGTTATGATGAACCATCAAAACTTGTCCAAGCAGTCTGTCAAGAGCAGGAAGGTCGCCTGCGTGCGCTCTTCTGATATCCATGGTTTAAACCTCGTTCGAACTGTTTTGCGATCAATAAAACGATCGCTTGCGTATACTATAGCACAAAAGTACTTTTTTGTAAAGAGCCGATTTTTTATGAGTGCCAAAAACGATGCCTTGCATAAATACTGTGCACATTTCACAAAAATGCAGGCATAAAAAGCCAAAAAAATTCTTATAATAAACTTTGAAAAAGGTGTTGACAATTCGACAATGTTCTGCTATAATAGCAACGCTGACGAAAACGATGCGGCATCGCCAAGCGGTAAGGCAACGGACTCTGACTCCGTCATTACCTAGGTTCGAATCCTAGTGCCGCAGCCAGAAAAACTCCATCTTGCCTGCAAGATGGAGTTTTTCAGTTCTATTCGCCTGCGGCGAGTTCTATGTACTTCGTGCGTGATATGTCCTTCGGACGTG
>JAFTMP010000280.1 GCA_017452335.1 Clostridia bacterium | reverse complement strand
GCAATGCCCGCACCGATGATGATGAACACCGCATCAATGGGGGTAAAGGCGGAAAGGATCAGTCCAAGACCCATGATGATATAGGAAAGAAGTCCCTTGGGGGCTTTTTTGTACATGCCCACCAGCGCCTTGATCATCAGCGCCAGCACGCCCACGCGGATGCCCTTGAAGGCAAAGACCACAGGCTCAAACGCCATAAACTGTCTTAAAATAAAGGACAGACAGAAAATAATGAGGAAGGAGGGGAGCACCACCCCAAAGGTGGCGGCAAAGGAGCCCCAAAAGCCTGCCACGCGGTTGCCGATGAAGGTGGCAGAATTGATGGCGATGGGTCCGGGGGTGGACTCTGCAATGGCAATGATCTCAAGAAGGATGTCCTCCGAGATCCATTTTTTCTTTTCAATGACCTCCTTTTCGATCAGCGGGATCATGGCATAGCCTCCGCCAAAGGTGAAGGCGCCGATCTTAGCAAAGGTCAAAAAGAGGGTCAAGATCAATTTAAGCTTGTTTTTCATCAGTTATCTCTCCGTTTTTCTGCTCTTGCGCTTTTCTTTTCACAAACTCTGTAAACTCTGCCTTATCCTGTGCCGAATAAAAGCACCGATTGGGCAAAACATACGCCAAAATGTCATTTTTATAAAGGTACACTCCCTGCTCGTCCATGCCGATATGCTTTAATGCCGCATAACGAAGAGACGAGGTCTCGTTTTTGCCTTCCTCCACGAAATAGTCCTCGGTGAAGGTCATCACCGACGGGGCGGCAAAGGAGGGGTCCTTTTTCAGTGCCTTGCGGTAGCCCTTGCGCACCTGCTTTAACAGCCGCTTTTTTGCAAAGATCTCCCACAGCACGCAGACGATGGACAGCGCCACAATCTCCGCGGTAAGCAAAAAGAGATCCTCACTTAAAACCCACACCAAGATCAGTGCCAACACACAAACAATCGGCATCACTACCAACTGCACCGCAAAGACCTTTTTGCCTGCGGGGTGGTTCTTTAGATGGTAGCTGTTGAAGTGTACGTAATCGTCCTCCGAAAGCTGAACGGTCATCTTTTTTTCAAACATATTCTTTCTCCTTATTATACTCCCCAAATTATAACACAAGAACCCCTTGAAAACAAGGGGTTCTTGAATTATTTTGGGTTTTCCTTTACTGAAGGGTATACCGCACAGGTGCTTCGCCCCCATCAAAGGTGCAGGCGCGCTCAAAGGCGATCCCGTGCGCCGTCAGCGCTGTCTCCAAAAAGCAGAGATAAATGCCCACGTCGATGCGGTTGAAGTAATTGGGGATCTTCTTCACCACCTTGGCAAGGGGGCTGTCGCTGTGACGGGAAACGGTCAAGGTGCCCTCCTTCACCGTCACGTGCCAGGGCTGGGAATTGCAGGCGCTGGGGGCAAAGCGAGCATCCTCAAGCGCCCCAAGAAGGGCACCGGAAGCATCCCCTTCAAACGTCTTTGCAAGATCCTTTCGCTGAAACTCTGAACGATCCTTGCGGAAGTCCTCTTCCCTGCTCTTGCCAAAGGACATCACGATGACAAAATCCATGCCCTCGGGGGCACTCACCTCACAGGATGCCATGCCGTACCAGCAGGCACCCAAGTTGCGCTCTGCAAGATACAAATCCAGTTGCTCTCCCATATAGCCGATGTTTTCAAGATATCCTTCCTTTTTTTCGCTGAAAAAGAGGATGGCATACTGCCCCCAGCGGCAGTCGGTCTGCTCCCTTTTGACAATGCGGAAGTCTGTGGCGATATGGGGCAAAAGCGGCACGCAGTTTTCAAAAAAGGCAGTGAGGTCGGCAAGCTCTTTTTCACTTACCGAAAGGCTTTTATCGAATTTACGCACCGATTTTCTTTTAAACAGTGTCTTATAATCACTCATTTCACTCTCACCACGTAACCTTCCTTACGAGGTGCGGGTGCAGGCAGATCGGCTTGACGGTAGCCCAGAATACAGTGCCCGATGCCCTCAAGATCAGTGGGCAGTCCCCACTTTGCAAGGAGCGCCTTGCCTTCTTCACTTTCAAACTCCTCCTTTGCCCGATGAATCCAACAGGAGTCCACCCCAAGGGCATGGGCGGCGTTTAAAAGATTGCCCATCACCAGCGCGCCGTCGTATAAATAGGTGGGCACGGACGGGTCGGCAAGGACAACCAGCACCGTGGGTGCACCGTAAAAGGGGTCGGTGGCGCTGCCCATAATTTCCGCGTTCATCTTTGAGAGCAGATCGCGGGTAGCCCCATCCTCCACCGCCACGATGACGGGTGACTGCTTGTTTCTGCCCGTGGGGGCATAACTGCCCGCCTTTAAAATTTCAAGCAGTTTTTCCTCTTCCACCGCTCTTTCGCTGTAAGCGCGGCAGCTTCTTCTTGATACCAGATCGTTAATCGTGTGATTCATACAAAGCTCCTTTCCCATTTGACAAAGCGGGAGGCTGCTGCCCCCCGCTGTCACCATAATACTCAATCAGTCATTATTTCTTCTTTTTGCCGTATTTTCTCTGCTTTTTGGTTGCGCTTTTAAAGGATATGGGCTTTTCCTCGCTCTTATACTTCACATTGCAAAGCATACCGACCGCCATGATCGCCGCAAACACAATCAGATAAAAGAGCACGGGGCAGGAGAACTTCCCTTCCTTCTGCGCCGCAAGGTAGGGTTGAATACCGTGAGAATAGATCGCCGCAAGCGCCATAAATGCAGAGGCTGCAGAAGCAAGCACGGGGATGATAAAGCGCTTAACCACGCCCTCGCCCTTGGATTTGATCATAAACATCACAAAAATAGGGATATACAGGGGGTACATGGTCACGATAGGCAGTTCGGACGAGTCAAAGGCAAAATAGCCAAACCACCCCGTGGGATCAGCCGAAACATTCGCCAGCACGAAATAGAGCATCCACGCCGCCGCGATCAAAAGACCGACAATAGCAGAGTTGGTAGACATATTGGTGCGCGCGTCCACCTCTTTAAAGACATGGGGCGCAGGTCCCTCGCCTCTTGCCGCCAGCGAATACATACCTCTTGAAACCGCCAGCATCAACCCGTTTAAGGTACCAAGGCAGGATACCACCACAAAAACATCCAAAAGGGAGCCCATGGCACTGCCGAACATATTGGTAAAGGCAACGGTGGCGCCTGTGTTCATCAGATCCTTCTTGTCTGCACCGCCCGCTACGCCGATATAGTCTGCAATATAGATAAACGCGATGATCGCGCCGCCCGCCACAAGAGCGATGGGCAGATTTTTCTTGGCGTTTTTCAGTTCCGCGTTAATGGAGGTGGCAATGATCCATCCTTCATAAGCAAAGGCAGTAGACACCACTGCCGCAAAGAGGGGATTGCTTACCGCATCTTCCTTTGCCGTTTCGGCAACGGTCTTAAAGTTTTCGATCAGCATGCCGTCCTTGGCAACAAGACCATAGATCACGCCGCCCACTGACACAAGCAAAAGGGGGATCATCTTAATAACGGTGGTGGACACCTGGAAATAGCCTGCAACTTTGGGGGAAATGGCGTTGATCACAAAGCTTCCTATCAGGAAGAACATGGCAATAACCATGGTTTCGGGGCCGATCAATGCGCCGTTCTTATCTACCGATACCAAAAGGTCGCCGCCAATGCCCGCGCCCGTGACGAACACGATAAAATAGCGCGCCGAAACCCAGGCAAGGGTACCCGTCATTGCGGGATAATAGATGGTGCTCATAAACCAGCCGATGAAATAGCCGTACTTGGGACCCACCAGCGCCTCGGAATAGTCTACAACGCCGTTGACCTTTTCGTATTTGGTTGCCATATTGGCAAAGGCAAGAATACAGAACAGCATCACCGCACCGCCAATGACCCAGGCAAGGATTCCAATGCCTACATCGCCCCCGGTTTTGTTGAGCACGTCCTGCGCCTTAAAGAAAACGCCCGAGCCGATTACGGTGCCAACCACCATACAAATGGCAGTAAACAGCCCGTATTTTTTATTTAATTTGTTATCCATCGCTCCTCCAAAGATATACCTTTTAATCAGTATACCATATATTTTATCCCAGGTCAAGAAAAACTTTAATAACAAACAAAAAAGCACGCCGTCTTTTCTGTCAAAAGACGGCGTGGTATTCTTTATTGATCCTCTTTCTCGGAATCGCTTGAAGGATCGGAAGGGTTTTCGGGGGCAGTAGTGTCCTCTGCTGCGGCGGGGGCATCATTGCTGATATAGCCCTCCTCGCGCTTTCTTAATTCTTCCTCTCTCTTCTTGCGGTCCTCTTCGTCTCTGCGCTTCTTTTCCTCGTTTTCAAGACGGCTGATGCGTCTCTTTTCTTCAACCAGCGCGTCGATCTCCTCGAAGGTGGGATTTTCCTTCTCCATTGCCATCTTGAACTGCTGATCGTCCATTTCCTCGTATTTCACAAGGAACTCGGCAACGAAAGTCAGTTTATCAAAGTGCTCGGTGAGCACCTTTCTTGCCAGCTCATGGGCTTCGTCAATGATGGCTCTGATCTCTATGTCGATCTTTGCCGCAGTTTCTTCGGAATAGGTCTTTGCAGAGCTGAAGTCTCTGCCAAGGAACACCTCGTCGCTTCCGTGCTCCGAGCCGTACAGCACGGGACCAAGACTGGACATACCGTAACGGGTGACCATGTTGCGGGCAATGGCAGTAGCACGCTGGATATCGTTGGACGCACCGCCCGAGAAGTCGCCGTCAAGAGTCAGCTCCTCAGCCACTCTGCCGCCCAAAAGGGAGGCAATGCGCTCTTTGAGCTCGGTCTTATACACGCTGTAGCGATCCTCGTCGGGATGAGACAGGGTGTAACCAAGCGCACCCTTACTGCTGGGAATAATGGAGATTCTGCGCACGGGGTCCTGGCTTTCCAAATAGTAGTCCATCAGTGCATGACCTGCCTCATGGAAGGCGGTGTTGCGCTTTTCCTTTTCGCTCATCTTCATGGACTTCTTGGAGGTACCCACCATGACCTTTAACACGGCTTCCTCCACATCGTTCATGCCAATGAGGGTCTTGCCCTTTCTTGCCGCCAGCAGTGCCGCTTCGTTCAACACGTTTGCCAGATCCGCTCCGGTAAAGCCTGCGGTCATCTGAGCAATGCGGGAAAGCTCCACCGATTTCTCCATGGGCTTGTTGCGCACGTGCACCTTCAAGATCTCTTCTCTGCCCTTGCTGGTGGGGTAGTTCACCGTCACCTGTCTGTCAAAGCGTCCGGGACGAAGCAGTGCGGGGTCAAGAATGTCGGGGCGGTTGGTTGCCGCCATGACGATGATGCCCGAGCTGCCGCCAAAGCCGTCCATTTCAACGAGCAATTGGTTTAAGGTCTGCTCTCTCTCGTCATGTCCGCCGCCAAGGCCTGTGCCTCTGTGACGGCCCACTGCGTCGATCTCGTCGATAAAGATGATGCTGGCAGGGTTCTTTCTTGCCGTTTCAAACAGGTCTCTGACACGGGATGCACCCACACCCACATATAGCTCCACG
>JAFTMP010000034.1 GCA_017452335.1 Clostridia bacterium | reverse complement strand
GAGCTGCTTGCACGCTATAAAGAGCGTCTTTCCTTCGTATATCCTTATGAGGATGCCGTGTCCCTGCCTGCAAAATTGGCAGTTTCAAAGCTTTCTCCCGATATTTTCGATGAAGAAAGGGAGGAAGAGCAGGAATTGCTCGATTCGGTGCAGGAAGACACTGTCCCGCGGTTTTATGCCGATCAAGAAGAACTTGCATCGGCTACCTCTGCACAGATCGGTACGGCGACCCATGCGTTTATGCAGTTCTGCTCCTTTGAAAAAGTGGAAGCGCAGGGCGTGGGCGCGGAGCTTGCACGCTTGATAAGGGAAAGGTTTTTAGATGCCCGTACGGCAAGCTTGGTGGAAGAGGGGGCAGTTGCGGCGTTTTTTGAAAGCACTCTGTACCGACGCTTAAAAAATGCACGGCAGGTCTATCGGGAAAAACGCTTTCTTTACGAGCTTCCCGCAGAGCAGTTTGCAACGGAAGCGCAAAAAAAGAGTGCGCTTTCCAGAGAAACAGTGGTGGTGCAAGGCGTGATCGACTGCTTCTTTGAGGATGAAGAGGGACGCCTGGTGCTCTTTGACTACAAGACCGATCATTTTTCAAAGGAACAGCTAAAGGATTTCGCAGGCTGTGCCCGTATTTTAAGGGCGCGCCACGCACAGCAGCTGACATACTATAAAAAAGCTGTGGAGCAAATGATGGGCAGGGCAGTGGATGAAACGCTGGTCTATTCCTTTGCGCTGGGCAAGACGGTTTTGATGGATTGATCGGCATACTTTATAGGACTAAAACCGCAGGGACGTTTTTTGAAAAACGCCTTGCGGTTTTTGCTTTTTTTAAAGATGTTTTTTTGTAGAGAACCAGCGGGAAAAGCGATGTTTTGAGGTAAGCATTTGCAAACCCAAAGAGTGCGCAAAAAAAATTATAAAAAATATGAAATATATTCTCTATAGGTAAACATTATCGGTTGACATTTTTAAAAAAAGTGCTATAATATAGGGTGGATGTAACTGTCGAAATTTCTGCTTTGTTTTCAAGGCGTCACAGACAGATTGCAAAAAAATCAGAACGCGTTATGCGAAAAAAGGAGACGAACATGAACAAAATTACTATTATCGGAACCGGAAGCGTCGGTTCCACCATCGCGTACACTCTGACTGTTATGGGCCTTGCCTCCGAGATCGTGATGATCGACATCAACAACGAAAAGGCAATGGGCGAAGCACTGGATATCCGCCAGGGCACTCCCTTCACCAATGCTTGCTCCCTGTATGCGGGAAGCTATGCTGACGCAGCAAACTCCAACATCGTAATCATTACCTCCGGTGTTGCAAGAAAGCCCGGCCAGTCCAGACTCGACCTGGCTCAGACCAACGTAAATATCTTAAAGAGCATTATTCCCGAGATCACCAAGTATGCTCCCGATGCCATCTATCTGCTGGTAAGCAACCCTGTAGATATTCTGACCTACACCTTCTGCAAGTACTCGGGTCTGCCCGAAAGCAGAATCATCGGTTCCGGTACCATTCTGGATACTTCCAGACTGCGTTTCAGACTGTCTGAATACTACAACATCAACCAGCAGAACGTACACGCATACGTGCTGGGTGAGCACGGTGACTCCTGCATGGTTCCCTGGTCTCTTGCCAACATCTCCAACATTCCGATCCAGGATTACGGCAAGGCAGTTCAGAAGGAAAACAAGATCTATCCCGATCTGAACTTCGCTGAGGTTGAAGAATACGTGAAGAAGTCCGGCGGCAGAATCATCAGCCGCAAGGGTGCTACCTTTTATGCAGTATCCATTTCCGTATGCCACATCTGCAAGAGACTGCTCAGCGGTATCGACACCACTATGACCGTTTCCACCATGCTGCACGGCGAATACGGCATTGATGACGTGTGCCTCAGCCTTGTAAACGTAGTTGGTCACGACGGCGCACACAGCAAGGTGCTCCTGCCCCTGAATGACCTGGAAGTTCAGCAGCTCAGAGCCAGCGCAGACTGCCTGAAGAGCATCATCAACAACATCACTCTGTAAGTAACGAATATCCGTTATCCCACGTTATTTTGTAAATTTTCTGAAAGGAATCATTATACATGGAATATCGTATTGAACATGACTCTATGGGCGAGGTGAAGGTTCCCGCGGACAAGCTGTGGGGCGCACAGACCGAAAGAAGCCACGAGAACTTTGAGATCGGCGTAGGCATTGAGACCATGCCCTTAGAGATCGTACATGCATTCGGCTATTTGAAGAAGGCGGCTGCAATGACCAATGCTGCTCTTCGTCCCGAAAAGATGACCGAAGAAAAGCTTTCCGCAATCACTGCGGCTTGCGATGAAGTGATCGCAGGAACCCTTGATGAGCATTTCCCTCTGGTTGTTTGGCAGACCGGTTCCGGTACCCAGTCCAACATGAACGTAAACGAAGTAGTTGCCAACCGCGGCAATCAAATCGCAGGCAAGAAGCTGCTTCACCCCAATGACGACATCAACATGAGCCAGTCTTCCAACGACACCTTCCCCACTGCAATGCACATTTCCGCAGTGTTTATGATCGAAGACCGCCTCATTCCCGCCGCTCAGGTGCTCATCGACACCTTCAAGCGTCTGGAAGAAGAAAACAAGGGCATCGTAAAGAGTGGTCGTACCCACCTGCAGGATGCAACCCCCATCACCTTCAGCCAGGAGATCAGCGGCTGGAGATCCTCTCTTGAAAGAGACGTGGAGCTGTTAAAGATCGCGCTGGAGCCCCTTCGCGAGCTGGCTTTGGGCGGTACCGCTGTTGGTACGGGTCTGAACACCCCCAAGGGCTTTGCCGAGAAGGTTGCAGAGAACATGACTCTGCTCACCGGCAAGAAGTTTGTAACCGCAGAGAACAAGTTCCATGCGCTGACCTCCAAGGACGAGCTGGTATTTGCACACGGCGCCATCAAGGCTATGGCTTGCGATATGCTGAAGATCGCAAACGACATTAGATGGCTGGCAAGCGGACCCAGAGTAGGTCTTGGCGAGATCACCATTCCCGAAAACGAGCCCGGCTCCTCCATCATGCCCGGTAAGGTAAACCCCACCCAGTGTGAGGCTGTGACCATGGTAGCCGTTCAGGTTATGGGTAACGACACCACCATCAGCATTGCCGCTTCTCAGGGTAACTTTGAGCTCAACGTCTTTATGCCCGTGGCAATGTACAACTTCCTGCAGTCCGGCAGACTCCTTGCAGAAGCGATCCTTTCCTTCAACAAGAACTGCGCTGTAGGCATCAAGGCAAACAGAGAAAAGATGCATGACAACCTGCACAATTCTCTCATGCTGGTAACCGCGCTCAATCCCTACATCGGATATGAAAACGCGGCAAAGACTGCAAAGAAGGCATTTAAGGACAACATTTCCTTGAAGGAAGCTTGCGTGGAACTG
>JAFTMP010000279.1 GCA_017452335.1 Clostridia bacterium | reverse complement strand
TTGGTCACCTTATAGGTTAGATATCGCTCACCCTCCTCGCTTAAAAGTCCTTCCCACTCTGAGGTAAAGCCGCAGAAGAAGTTGTTTTCTCTGCCGTACAGCGTTCCGTCGTGCTCTAAAAACAGCGGTGCTTCTCCCTCTGTGTCAATCAAGGCAAGAAAATTCGGTGTGAAGTATTTTAACACCTCTTCTTCAAGCGCTTCTACATCGGCAATTCCCGAAAAGGGATAGTATTCAAGTGCCTTATCGGATGCGTCCGTCAGCGTAACGGTCGAGAGCTTCTTGTTTTCGACATAGCCTTTTTTTAGCAGGAATTCTTTCACTCTGATCTGATCCTGCCAGATGGGTGCTTCGCGGGGAAGAGACTTGACGGCTTCATAAAAGGATCCCAAAAGGAAATATGCCATGCGCTCGGCGTCTTTTCCCAGCTCTATGAGTTCTTTATCCGAAGGAAGGGCGGTTTGGGCGCTGATCCCCAAAGAAAAGCAGGGCAGTGCCAAAAAAACACATAATAAAACACAAACAATTCTTTTCATGGTCGGTCCTTTCTCCGCGTTTGCGGGGATTGTAAATAGGTTTTGGCTCCGTTCACCCTTATAGACGATTTTTGTTTTGAAAAGTCAACGCTCATTTTAAATTTTTTTGAAAAATCTTCTCTTTTTTTCAAGCAGGTGCAAAAAACTTGACAAGGGCTCTTGAAAGATGCTATAATGACGAAGATGATGTGAAAAAGGGGCGGTGACATGAAGGAACTGCGAAAAGAAGATATCGAAAAGCTGGCACAGCTTTCCTGCATTGCGCTGGATGACGGAGAAGCGCAGGCGCTGGTACGCGCCATTGGGGCGCTTGCAGAGCTGGTGAGCCCGCTGACACTGGGGGCGCTTGAAGAAGAGGAAGAAGGGGAGGTCTTTGCCGTTACGCGAAAAGACGAGGCAACGCAAGGACTTTCAAGAGAAGAGCTGATGCGCCTTGCCCCCGATAAAGAGGACGGCTTTTACCGTTTGGCACGGGGGGAGGAAGACAAGAGATGAGTATTGTAAAGCGTTCCTTTTTGGAGCAAAGCGAACTGCTCAAAAAAGAAGAGCTTTCCTGCTTGGAGCTGACGCAGGCGTATTTGTCCCGCATACAAGAAGAAAACCCCAAGATCGGGGCATACCTTTCGGTGTGCGCACAGCGCGCACAGGCGCAGGCACGGGCGTTGGACGCCCTGCCGCGGGAAGAAAAATACACTACCCCCCTGTGGGGCATTCCCTTTGCCTTAAAGGACAATATCTGCACGAAAGACTTGCCCACCACCTGCGGGTCTAAAATGTTAGAAAACTTTATCGCACCCTATGATGCCACGGTGACCCGGCGGCTCTATCATGCAGGGGGCGTGCTGCTTGGAAAAACCAATATGGACGAATTTGGCATGGGCAATACCACGGAGCTTTCCGCCTTTTGCAAAACGCAAAACCCCATCGCCCCGGGCTACGTGCCGGGCGGTTCCTCGGGCGGGTCTGCCGCCGCAGTGGCATCCTTACAAGCGCCCTATGCGCTGGGGTCGGACACAGGCGGGTCGGTCAGACACCCTGCGGCTTGCTGTGCCCTCGTGGGCTTAAAGCCCACCTACGGGCGGGTTTCCCGCTACGGATTGGTGGCGTTTGCCTCCTCCCTTGAGCAGGTGGGGGTACTGACCAGAAGTGTTCGTGAAAACGCGGCAGTTTTTTCGGTGTTGAGCGGTCAGGACGCGCGCGATGCCACCTCCCGTGCCTTTGCGCCCTTTGAAGATACCATGTGTGAAGGGGCGGACATCGTGGGATTGCGCATTGCACTGCCCATAGAGCTTTTGGACGATCAGATCGACAGCCCTGTGAAAAAACAGGTACTTTTGCAGGCAAAAGCCTTTGAAAAGCTGGGCGCAACGGTAGAAGAGGTGCATCTGCCCGATCCCACCCTGTGCCTTGCCGCGTATTACGTGATCTCCTGCGCCGAGGCATCCTCCAATCTTGCCCGCTTTGACGGTGTGCGCTATGGACGAAGAAGTGCACGAGGGGCGGATCCTAAGGAGATCTTCTCCTTTTCTCGCGGGGAAGGGTTTGGGCATGAAGTGAAGAAGAGGATTCTTTTTGGAACATACGTGCTCTCAGCGGGGCATCGGGATGACTACTACGAAAAGGCGCTGATGCAAAAGCGCAGAGCGACCAAAGCGGTGAAGGAGCTGTTTGAGCGCTATGATCTGATCCTCTGCCCTACAGCTCCCACGCTCCCGCAAAAAATGGGCGCCTTCACGGATGCACCCTTTTATAAAGGCGATCTTTGCACCGTTTTTGCCAATTTAACGGGTATTCCCGCCCTCACTTTGCCTACAGGGCAAAGTGAGCAGGGGCTTGCTGTGGGTGTCCAGCTTATGGCGTCTCACGGCAGAGAGGACCTGCTTTACCGTGGCGCTTACGCTCTTGAACAGGAGGGAACCTATGCAAAGCTATAAAGGATACGAGCTGACAGTGGGACTGGAGGTGCATGTGGAATTAAAGACGGAAAGCAAGATCTTCTGCTCCTGCTCCACTGCCTTCGGTGCCCCGCCCAATACCCAATGCTGTCCCGTTTGCACCGGGATGCCCGGTGCACTGCCCGTGCTCAACCGTCAGGTGGTGGACTATGCGATAAAGGCAGGTCTGGCGCTTGACTGTGAGATCGGCACGCACTCGGGACA
>JAFTMP010000278.1 GCA_017452335.1 Clostridia bacterium | reverse complement strand
GTTTTTACAGCAGAAAATTTTAAGGATTTAGCAACCATTGCCGAACAATACGGCAACGGCAAGCTGATCTGCACCAGCCGCCAGGCGGTGGAGGTTCCCGGTATCCCCTATGAGCAGATTGAGGAAGCAGAGGCGTATGCACAGGCGCACGGACTTTTCTTTGGCGGAACGGGGGCAAAGGTGCGTCCCGTAACTGCCTGCAAGGGCACCACCTGCGTGTTTGGCAACTGCGATACCCAGGCGCTGGCAACCAAAATTCATGATGACTACTATCTTGGCTGGAGCGATGTGAAGTTACCGCATAAATTTAAGATCGGCATCGGCGGCTGTCCCAACAGCTGTATGAAGCCCAGCTTAAACGATTTCGGCATTGAAGGACACAAGGTGCCCCAATTAAATAAAGACCTTTGCAAAGGCTGCAAGGTCTGCGTGATCGAAAAGAATTGCCCCATGAAGGCGGCTGTGGTTAGCGAGGGTAAAATGTGCATCAACACCGATCTGTGCATTTCCTGCGGCAGATGTGTGGGCAAATGTCCCTTTGGGGCGGTGGCAAAGGAAAGCGAGACCCTTTACCGCATCTTTATCGGCGGCACCTGGGGCAAGCAGACCCGCATGGGCTCCGCTCTCTCCCGCCTTGTTAGCGAAGAGGAGGTTTTGCCCCTTCTTGAAAAGACCATGCTGTGGTTTAAGGAAAACGGTTTACCCAAGGAACGCCTTGGCAAAGCCGTTGATCGGGTAGGCTTTGAGAAGGTGGAAAGCGCCCTGCTTTGCGATGATCTTTTAAAGAGAAAAAATGAGATCCTTGGCAAATAATGCGCGCAGGGCATGCTCACTGCTGGCGCTGTTTTTTCTGCTTCTGCCTTTATTTTCCTGCATGGAAAAGAAGCCGGAGGGGGAATACACCTTTACTGATGATCTTGGCAGGCAGGTGAGCCTGTCAAAGGATGACAAGGTGGCGGCGTGCCACGCCTCCTTTGCCGACTGCTGGCTGCTTTGCGGCGGCACTCTTGCGGGGGTGACGGCAGATGCCGTAGAGGAGCACGGTCTTGAGGTGGGGGATGCCTCCATCATCGGCAGTGCCAAAAGGGTAAATGTGGAGGCACTGCTTTCCTCGGGTGCCACCGTTGCCCTTCTTTCAGCAGACCTTGCCGCCCACAGAGAGCTTGAAGGGACCCTTGAGGGCGTGGGAATATCTTGCATTTATTTTCGAGTGGATACCTTTGAAGACTACGCCCGCGTGATGGGGCATTTCACCGCTGTCAGCGGCAGAGCCGATCTTTATGCTCAGCATGTAACGGCAGTGGGGGAACGTATTGACGCCCTGCGGGAAAAGCTCCTTGCAGGAAATAATCCTGCAGGGGAAGAGCGCCGTGTGCTGTTGATGCGGGTCTATTCTTCGGGGATCAAAGCAAAGAGTGATGACAATTTGGCAGGGCTTATTTTAAAAGAATACGGTGTAACTAATATTGCCGACGAGCATCCCTCCATGTTGGAGGATCTGGGGCTTGAGCATATTGTGGCGACCGACCCCGATGTGATTTTTGTTTTGACCATGGGCAGTGAAGAGACGGCAAAGAGCTATCTTTCGTCTCACATTGAAAGCAACCCCGCCTTTGCGGACCTGCGCGCCGTGAAGTCGGGTGCCTATGTGATCCTGCCCAAGGACCTATTCCATTATAAACCCAATGAAAGATGGGACGAAAGCTATGCGTATCTTGCAAAGATCCTCTATCCCGAGCTGTTCGCTCAAACACAGGCGTAGGCTCTGTCTGGTACTGCTCCCCATATTGACAGGGCTTTGCTTTGCTCTTGCCCTTGCGGCAGGCTCCTCCGATGTGAGCGTGTGGCAAGCGATAAAGGACCTTTTTTCGGGCGCATTGACCACAGTGGATTTTAAAATCGTATTTTATGTCCGTCTGCCAAGGGCGCTGGGTGCGCTGTTGGCGGGCTCTGCCCTTGCGGTGTCGGGCGTTGTGATCCAAGCGGTGTTAAATAACCCCATGGCGGCGCCCAATATCATCGGCGTTAATGCGGGCGCGGGCTTTTTTGTGATCCTTGCCATGGCGGTATTTCAAAACGCCATCGGGGTTATTCCCATAGCGGCGTTTTTCGGCGCCCTTTTTGCGGCACTGCTTATTTACGCCATCAGCGCCCTCACCGGGGCAGGGCGGGTGACCATCACCCTTGTGGGCGTGGCGGTGAGCGCTGTTTTAACTGCAGGGATCAATGGGGTCAAGACCCTGTTTCCCGACAGCGTTTACGATGTTTCGGGCTTTTTGGTTGGGGGACTTTCGGCAGTGAATTTCTCCTCGGTCCTGCCTGCGGGGGCAATGATTTTGCCTGTGCTCCTGCTCTGTCTTGTTTTTTCAAGGCGGCTTGACGCGCTTTGCCTTGGGGAGGAGGTAGCAGGGGGATTGGGTGTTTCGGTGAAGAAAACAGGACTTGCTGTTTTGGTCCTTGCGGCACTGCTGGCAGGGGCGGCGGTGAGCTTTGCGGGGCTTATTGGCTTTGTGGGGCTGATCGTGCCCCACATCATGAGAAGGCTTGTGGGGAGTATTCACCGCTATTTGATCCCGGTTTCCATTTTTGGCGCGGGGACACTGCTTCTTATCGCCGATACCCTTTCAAGAGTGCTCTTTGCTCCGTATGAGCTGCCTGTGGGCATTTTGATGTCTCTTGCGGGCGGTCCCTTCTTTATCTTCCTTATTCTTTCAAAAAGGAGGAAACTGCCGTGATTTTTCTTGAAAACATCTGCTTTTCTTATGGAAAAGAGCCCTTTTTTAAGGAGCTTTCCCTTGCTTTTCAAGACGGTCAGCTTACCGTGCTCATCGGTGAAAACGGCTCGGGCAAGACCACCCTCTTAAAGCTGATTGCAGGGGAAGAACAGCCCCAAAGCGGGTGTGTCTTCCTTGACGGCAAGGCGCGCAAGGCTTATACGGCAAACGAGCGGGCGCGCGCCCTTTCCTATTTTCCCCAACAGCGTCCCACTCCCGAAATGACCGCCCTTGAGGTGGTGATGATGGGGCGCTATCCCTGTGTGCAAAACCGTTTTGTAACGCCCCAAAGCGAGCGTGAGCGTGCCCTTGAAGCACTGCAGGCGGTGGGGGCAGAGGACTTTGCGGACCGTTTTATGCAAGAGCTTTCTTACGGACAGCGGCAAAAGATCTATCTTGCCATGCAGTGGGCGCAGGATGCCCCCAACTGCCTTTTTGACGAGCCCACCAATCACTTGGATGTCCGCTCCAAGTTTTCCTTGATGGAAGACCTTGCGGCAATGAAAAAGCAGGGGCGGTGCCTGGTTTGTGTCTTGCACGATCTGCCCCTTGCCCTTCGATATGCCGACAGGCTGGTTGTTTTAAGGCAGGGAAGCGTTCTTGCAGACGGTGCGCCCGAGGCGCTTTGCCGCGCGGGGATCATTGAGCGCGCCTTTGGCGTGCGGGTGCGCGTCCTTGAAGACGGGGAAGAGCGGGCTTACGCCGTGTTGCCTGCAAAGCAAGCGTGAGTGTCTGCCTTAAAAACGGTGAAAAAATACTTTTTTATAGTAAAACTCCGACAGCGCGTAAATGTCTGTCGGAGTTTTTTGATTCACTAAATATGCGGTTCATTGACCGGTTGGATATATCTGCACAGCACATACCCCCAAAGACCGTTGTATTCAACCAAAGCGAAATCGCCGTGCTTTGCCACGACTTGAAAGTGCTCGCCCACAAGGATCCTTGTTATTGTGGTCGATGCGGTGTTGGGCTTTGACCGTAAGCTAATGTATTCATTGCAATCGGCGTAGTATGTTGCCGCTTTGAGCGGTTCCAAAACCTCCTCCACCGGGTATGATTGCATATCGCTAAAGTGCCACCATTCACCAAAATAGGGTTTGAAGCCGTACTTTTGCATGAGTGTTTCAAGGAGTGTGGCGTTTGTGGCAGCTTCGTCACTGCAATCGCTGTAATCTCTGTCGGCACGTTTGGAAAAGTCATCAAATCCCGTGGGCATCACCAGCTCTGTGCCATCTGTATGCACCAGCGTAACATCAACAGTGTTTCCGCGGCTGTGCGAGCTGAACCCATTGTAAGGATTGGAAACATAGGTGGAGTCTGGACAAATAGCCCAAAGCTTGAACTGTGCGCTGGGAGGACGAAAACCATCCCATATTTTAAGGGATAGTCCGCTTTGCTTTAAGTCCGCTTGAACCGAAATCAATTTTTTAACGGTTCCATACCGAAGCCACACATCTGTAAAATCATATATTTTTTCATTTGTAAAATTGAATTCTGTTGAATAACGCAAATCCACAAAAATGTCCGGGATGTATGTTTTGACCAGCACGAAATCATCGTCATCAGGCTCCGGCTGAACGATCACCGGAGGCGGATCGCTTTCGCTTTGGGAGGGCGTCGTTGCGGACGGTTGCGTTTCGGGCGGTGTGGCGGAGGGCTCGGTCATAACCGAGGGATCATTGGCAGGCGGTGTCGGAGATGCTTTTGACGGTATTGTTGCTGACGGTGTTGTTGATGGTGTTGTTTCTGATGACGGGGCGGGTGGTTTTTTGACTGCTTCTTTAAATGAGCAACCGACCAAGCCCCATATACACACCCATACCAAAACCAATGCGATCGACTTTTTCATACCGCACACTCCCGTTAAAATTTCCTTTGTGAAACCGATCCTATTATAACACATTGATCTGTGTTATTCAAGTTGTTTTTCAACTTCACCGGTGATATTGCGCAGGCGCATGAAACTGCTTTCTTGCGGGAGGTTGGGCTACTCAGCCCGCTTTTTGTTGACAAAGTATAAAGCAAGATCAAAGCTGACCACCGTGAGATTGATGCAGTAGAGCAGCAATACATAGTTAAACTGTCCGCCTGTGATCTTTCCAAGAATTCCCGCGACGTATCCGATGATGATGGCAAGCATAAATACAAGGCTCTTGCCCTTGGTGGAGCGGGATGTTAAGCTCTTGTATACCGAGATGGGCCAGGAGAGCCCGAAGCAGATGAGCATAATACATTCAAAAATTCCGTTCATAACAGATGTTCCTTTCTTAGGGAATGAAGAAGAGGCGGTGCATGTGTGAACCGTTCGTGCACCGCCTCTTTGTGCACGTTTTTTCGTGACAATGCTATTATACTCTTGACAAACGAGAATGTAAAATATATAATTATTATCAAATCAATAACAAAAACTTATGAAAAAGGATTTTCTATGGAATTGCAAAAGCTGAGATATTTTTATAAGGTTGCCTGCCTTGAGCATGTAACGAAAGCCGCCGAGGACTTAAACATCGCCCAGCCGGCGCTCACCCAAGCGATCAAATCGCTGGAAGAGGAGCTTGACGTGCCTTTACTGGTAAAGCGGGGCAGAAACATTGCACTCACCGAATACGGCGTTTATTTGAAGAATAAATTAGAGGTGATCTTACCGCAGATCGACGCCATTGCCCCGAGCTCGCCCTGCTGAAGGGGGAGCAGGAAAAAACGGTGAAATTAAACATTCTTGCCGCCTCCACCTTTGTGATCAACGCCATTGTGTCCTTTAGAAGGCTTTATCCGGAGGTTGCCTTTGATTTTGAGCAAAACGCCAAAAACTTCGATTGTGATATTCTGATCACCACGGGCGATACGGCAAGACAGACCGGTTCCCGCATTTTAAAGCGCCATGTTAAGGAAGAACAGATCTATCTTGCAGTGCCCAAAAACGCCTCTTACGCAAAGCTAAGCTCCATCGACTTAAGGCAGGTAAAGGAGGAGGGCTTTGTAATGTTCAGCAGTGCGCGTCTTTTTGGCGGTATTTGCAATCAGTTTTGCTCCATTGCGGGCTTTTCGCCCAAGATCCTTTTTGAATCAGACTCTCCAACGGCAGTGCAAAACATCATCAGTACCGGCACGGGCATTGCCTTTTGGCCCGAATATTCCTGGGACACCCTGGATAACCAAAACGTAGTATTGCTTCCCATCTGCTACCCCGAGTGCAAAAGAGAATTGATCATAGAGCTGTACGAACGGCACATCAAAGGCGGATATGCCGAAAAATTCTATGAATATTTGCTCTCCTTGCTTTAAGCGGTGTGCGGATGGTTCCTTTTTGATAAAAAACGCAGGAGCAGGGCAAAACTTGTTGACAACTCAACATAAAAGTGGTAT
>JAFTMP010000277.1 GCA_017452335.1 Clostridia bacterium | reverse complement strand
CTTCCCCTCCGAGATATGCCTTTACCGCTTTTAACTTTACTTCCACAGAGTACTTCTTTAACTTTTGCATAAAAATCCCCCTTAGAGCTCTCTTGAAAATTTTTGCTTTTTCAAGTGTCTACTCTAAGGGGATTATATCATTAAGAAACTGTCGGGGAATTTTTTGTTTACCGTAAAACAAAATTCACGCCATATAAACAAATTGTATTACGAGATCAGCCGTTTGGCAATTCCACCGATAAGGACATCGCCCTTTTGCAACGCTGTTTTTGGTAAACACAATTGACAATTAAAGGAAAATATGATATAGTGTCTTTGTATAAAATACATCAAAAAGGAGACTCCCATGAAGCGTTCGGAAATAAACAATCTGATTAAAGAAAACGAAGAATTCATTAAAAAGCAAGGATTTCACCTGCCGCCCTTTGCCCATTTCACACCCGTAGAGTGGAAAGCAAAGGACGCAAGCTATGATGAGATCCGCAATCACATGCTGGGCTGGGACGTCACCGACTATGGTCTTGGTGATTTTGAAAAGATCGGACTTTTTCTCTTCACCATCCGCAACGGATCGCTAAAGGAAGAAGGATGCGTAAAGACCTACGCTGAAAAGCTGCTGATCTCCAACGAAGAACAGATCGCGCCCATGCACTTCCATTTCCACAAGACTGAGGATATCATCAACCGCGGCGGAGGAAATTTGGTTATGGAGCTTTATGAAAGCGAAGAGGACGGCAGTCTTTCCCAAAGAGACGTGGTGGTCAGCACCGACGGCAGAGTGCGCACCCTGCCTGCAGGCACAAAGCTGGTCCTCACCCCCGGTGAGAGCATTACCCTCACCCCCGGACTGTATCACGCGTTCTGGGCAGAAAAAGGAAGCGGAAAGGTGCTTATCGGAGAGGTCTCCATGGTCAATGACGATCTGACCGATAACCGCTTCTATGAGCCCATCGGACGCTTCCCCACCATTGAAGAGGACGAAGCGCCCTACAGGCTCCTTTGCACCGAATATCCCGCCGCACCTCAAGGAGAATAAAGCCCTATGAAAAAACTGCTTGTTTTTGGCGAAGTGCTCTTTGACCTTTTTGAAGAAAAGGCGGAGATTGGCGGTGCACCCTTTAACGTGGCTGCCCACTTTAGCGCCCTTGGAGGAACTGCCGAATTTGTCAGCGCTGTGGGCAAGGATGCTCTGGGGCAAAAGGCACTTGAAGAGATCAAGTCCTGCGGGATTGATCCCCGTTATGTTGCCCTCACCGACGCGCCCACCGGCTACTGCAAGGTCACCCTGCAGGATGGTACCCCCTCCTATGATCTAAAAAGAGATGTTGCCTACGATCAGATCCCCTTCCCCGCAGAGCTTTCAGCAGACTACGGCGCGCTTTACTACGGGTCACTGTCCTGCCGAAGCGAGGGATCGTTAAAAACGCTGCGAAAGCTCTTCCCCCTGTGCAAGGAACGCTTTTTTGACATCAACATCCGTCCCCCTTTTCAAGATCGGGATGTGATGAGAGAACTGCTTTTTTCCGCCACAACCTTGAAGATCTCAAGGGAGGAGGCAGGGGAGATCTGCCCTTACTACAACGAGGAGCAGTATCTGCACGATGTGATCAACGAGTTTTCAAACATTCAAAAGATCCTCTTTACCATGGATAAGGACGGCAGTCTGCTTTATGACAAACGAAGCGACACCATTCTCTATGCTCCCAAGCCCCAAGCAACGCCCCTTTCCACTGTGGGTGCAGGCGATTCCCTCTCGGCTTGCTACCTTTATCATACCTTTAAGGGAAGCTCCCCCGAGCACACCCTTAAAGCCTGCTCCAAGCTGGCAGACTATGTGATCACCCATCTGGGTGCTGTGCCCCCTTTAACCGAAGAACTCAAACAACAGATCGTATAATACAAATGTCCTAAAACGAGGAACAACGCTATGAAAGAGAAAAAAAGAGCACGGCTTTATGCCGTTTCAAACGCACATTTAGACACCCAATGGAACTGGACGGTCAAGGACACCATCAGAGACTGCATCAAGGACACCCTTGAAAAAAACTTTGAGCTTTTTGAAAAATATCCCTCTTACAGAATGAACTTCGAGGGTGCCTTCCACTACAAGCTGATGAAGGAATACTACCCCGAGGGCTATGAGCGGATGAAGGGGTACGTAAAGGAAGGCAGATGGACGCCCGTGGGCAGTGCATGGGATGCCATGGATGTGAATGTCCCCTCCAGTGAAGCGCTGATGCGCCAGGTCCTTTACGGAAACAACTTCTTTGAAGAGGAGCTGGGAGTTACTGCCAAGGATATTTTCCTGCCCGACTGCTTTGGCTTCCGCCCCGCGCTTCCCTCCATTGCCGCACACATGGGTCTTATTGCCTTCTCCACCCAGAAATTGGAGTGGGGCGTGGGTGCCCCCCGCCTAAAAGAAGACGGCACCACCATCCCGCCCGAAGAAGAAAGTGATCTGCCGCAGGTGGATCTTGGCAGATGGAGAGGTCCCGATGGCAAAGAGATCTTTGTTTCCCTGCTTTCGGGCAACTATACCTATAATTTTGACAAGGACGGCGACGAAAGACCCCTTAAGGAGCGGGAAGAGCTACTGAAAAAGATCGCCCACAACGAAAAGGTGTCGGGCGTTGCCGCACGAAATCTCTATTTTGGCACAGGTGACTACGGCGGCGCTTGCACCGAAGGGTCTGCAAGACTGATCGAAGAAGCCATCGCACAGGCAGGCGAAGGAGACTTTGATGTGCTCTGCGCCACCCCCACCGATATCTACGAGGACCTTACCGAGGAGGAAAAGGCATCCTTGCCCGTGTACGAGGGCGGACTGTTCATCCCCCACGGCTACGGCGCAATGGCGTCTCACGCCGCAATGAAGCGCCTCAACCGTCAAAACGAGCAGGCGGCAGACGCCTGCGAGCGCGCCTCTGTCTTTGCAGAGCTGCTCACCGGCACCCCCTATCCCAAGGAGCGCATCACCGAGGCGTGGAAAAACTTCCTGTGGCATCAGTTCCACGATGACCTCACCGGCACCTCCATTGCCGAAGCATACCTCTATTCCCACAACGACGAGGTGCTCTCCAAAAACATCTTCCGCAAGGAGGGCGCGCAGAGCCTTTCCCGTCTGGCATCCCTTCTTGACACGGCAAAGCTAAAGCGCCCCATCGTGCTCTATAACCCCTGCACCTTTGAAAGAAGAGAAGAGGTGCGCATCCCCTTGACCGATACCGATCCCGAAAATGCCGTCCTTTGTGACGGCGAGGGCAACATTCTTCCCTGCGCTACGGGTACAGACGGCGACGGCAGATATCTCTGCTTTGTACCCACCTTGGCGCCGCTTTCTCTCACACCCTTCGGCATTAAGGAAGGCAGATGCGGTATTCAAGAAAGTGCACTCACCTTAAACAAGACCACCCTTGAAAACGACTGCTTGAAGGTGCAGATCGACAAGCAGGGCAACATCTGCTCGGTATTTGACAAAACTCTTGGCAAGGAACTGCTTAGCGCGCCCATCAGAGAAGAGATTTTTGATGATAACAGCGTGGTTTGGCCCTCTTGGGAATTCAATTTCCACGATCTGCAAAAAGAACCCCGTGCAGACTTCACTCTTGAAAAGGTAGAGCTGCTGGACCGCCGTCCCATCTCGGTAGGCCTTGCGGTGACCAGACGCTACGGCGCCTCCACCTTTAAAAACGAGATCACCTTGACAGCGGGCTGTCCCACCGTAACGGTGCGCTCGGTGGTAAATTGGCAGGAGCAAAACAGCCTGCTGACTGCCCGCTTCCCCTTGACGGCACAAAACGAGACTGCCCTTTTTGACGGAGGTCTTGGTGCTGTACGGGGCGGAAAGACCGACTCTTACCCCTATTTTATCCACAATGTTCACAAATGGGCAGACCTCACCGACAAGAGCGGCGACTTTGGCGTGACCCTTGCAAATGACTGCAAATACGCCATGATGAAGCCCGATGACAACACCCTTTCCCTTGTCCTCATCCACACCCCCAAGGCAAACTACAGCCCCGAATCGGGTCAGGATTTCCAAGACTTCGGTGAAAACATTTACGCCTGGTCTCTGAGCGCCCACAAAGGCGACAAGCCCTCCATCAAGCAAGCGGAGAGCTTTAACGCACCCATCCTTGTTGAAAGCGTATCCCCTGCCGCAGGCAGTAACAAGGCGCTTTCGCTCCTGCAAGTGGACGGCGAGGGCATCGAAGTCCGTGCGCTGAAAAAGGAAGAAAAGGGCGAAAGATATATTCTTCGTCTGCAGGAATGCTACGGCGAAGCACATGACGGTGTCAAAATCACTCTGCCCCGCACGCCCATTAAAAAGGCATACGTCTGCAACGGCTACGAGCAGATCGAAAAAGAGATCACCGTGACAAACGGCGGACTCTGCCTTGACTTCACCCCCTATGAAGTGAAGACGCTGATGCTGGTCATGGAAGTGCAAGAAAAGAGCACCTGTGACTGTCTGCCCGTGGCTCTGCCCTTTAATCAAAACATCTGCCTTGAAAGAGGAGAAACCGCCCAAAAAGCAGGTGTCTACCTGCCTGCAGAGCTGCTTCCCGAAAGCATCACCTCCTGCGGCACTTTCTATAAGCTTGGCGCACCCAATAAAGAAAACGTGCTCGGCT
>JAFTMP010000276.1 GCA_017452335.1 Clostridia bacterium | reverse complement strand
GACACGCAAAAAAAGATGATCAAAAATCCTTCTGACTCCTTATTTGGAGAAAGAAGGATTTTTTTGCAAAAAATCCCAAAAAAAGATAAAAGTTACTTGATTTTATTTTTCATTTGGTGTATAATAAACTTTAGAATGGGGTAGGATGGAAATCTGATATTGACACGCCTTATTCTGAAAAAATTCAGTAAATATTGTCGGCTTTTTGCCGGGAAGGAGTAAATAAATGGACATAACAGCAAAAAACATGCCCACAAGAAACACAGCGGTTTACAACAAGCTTGCCGCACTGTTTGATGAGGGCACTTTTGCCGAGTTTGATGCGTATCAGTCCCTCTCAGACACTCTTGCCGGAGTTGTTTGCGGATACGGCTCTGTTGACTGCCAGCTGGTGTTTGCCTTTGCGCAGGACGAGGAGACCGAAAAGGGCGCTATGGATACCGTTTCGGCAAACAAGATCGCGGCTCTGTATGAAAAGGCTATCCGTTGCGGCGCTCCCGTAGTGGGTATATACGCTTCTGCAGGCTCTAAAATCACGGAGGGCACAAGTGCTGCTTCCGCTCTCGGAAAGCTCATGAAGGCTATGAGCCGTGCCTCCGGTATCATTCCTCAGATCGCAGTG
The DNA here is from genome assembly GCA_017452335.1 of Clostridia bacterium. Taxonomy (GTDB): domain Bacteria; phylum Bacillota; class Clostridia; order Oscillospirales; family CAG-272; genus UBA11512. The sequence continues at coordinate 3,736 of JAFTMP010000276.1, read as the reverse complement.
ATCGACGGTAACTGCTCGGGTCTTGCGGCAAGCGCTGCTGCAATGAGCGACGTTATCATCGCTTCCAAAAATGCCAAATATTACGTAAATCCCCCCATCGTGCTCAGAAAAGCAGGTGTTGAGGGGGCAGGATCCGTTGAAAGTGCCGCAAAGAGCGGTATCATCGACATCGTTTGCGATAGCACCGAGGAGGCTGTTTTGACGGCAAGAAAGGTTCTTTCTCTTCTGCCCCAGAACAACAACACAGGCTCCGTTTACGCCGGCGAGGACGATCCCGAAAGAGACAGCGCGGCAATTGCCGACGCCAAGGATGCAAGAGAGATCCTTTCTGCGGTTTGCGATTCAGGCTCCTTCGTTGAGTTCAAGAAGGACTGCGGAAGCGCAGTTATCGGACTTGCTCCCATCGGATCGCTGGTTGCAGGTGTGGTTGCCACCGACGGCGGCAATATTACATCCGCAGACGCACGCAAGATCGCTTCCTTCGTATCCTTCTGCGACAGCTTCTGCATTCCCGTTGTGACCTTTGTTAACAGCACGGGCGTTGAAGCCTGCGACGAGAGTGCACCCATTGCCACCGATCTTGCAAAGCTTGCCATGGCTTACGGCTCATCCGACTGTGCCAAGATCACGGTCATCACGGGCAAGGCTTACGGTGCCGCATTTACCGTTCTCGGATCCAAGTCTCTGGGCGCAGATCTCGTTCTTGCAAGAGAATCTGCCGAGATCAGCATCATGGCTCCCGACGCCGCAGTTCAGTTCCTCTTCGGTGAAGAGATCAAGGCTGACGCAAATCCCGCAGAGCACAGAAAAGAGCTCACCGAAAAGTGGATCGAAAGCAACGCAAGCGCTCTGGGCGCTGCTAAAAACGGCGACGTTGACTTGATCGTTTCCGATGCTGAGCTCAGAGCAAGAGTTGCATCTGCACTCCAGATGCTCTGGACCACCGGTGACGGAAGCATCCTCAAGAAGCACTCCAAGCTTCCCTTCTGAGGAGGTTGCCAATAATTATGTATAATTTTTACTTGATCGGTCTCTCAGAGGTCAGTCGTGACAGTGCTCTTATAGAGAACAAGATCGAAAGCTTTGCTGACAGACTTACTGTGGCATGGCAGACGGTTGCTTTGGGTATGGCAATAGTTTTTGCGGTACTTGCCTTGCTCTGGCTGATCCTTGAGATCGCAGGACGCAATATAGCCAAGAGTAACGACAAATCAGCCAAAAAGGTCGATGTACACAAGAGCGAGCCCGAGGTCGTTTCGGCACCGGCGGTTTCTGACGAAGCCTTTGTTGAAGCAGGCGACGACAGCGAGATCGTGGCAGCGATCACAGCCGCAATTTCCCTCATGCTTGAGGCAGAAGGAAAGCCCTCCAAGGGATTTCGCGTAATTTCCTTCAAGAGAAACGACAGATCTGCCCATTGGAACCGCTGAGTATTCAGCATAACTTGTATTTAAACCACAGATCCGAAAGAAAGGAAGCCTATACAGGCAAGGTTAATTAATATTATGAGAAAGTTTAACGTAACAGTAAACGGTACCTCTTATGAGGTAGAAATTGAAGAAGTTGCAGCAGACGCAACAGCAGCACCCAAGGCAGCGACTCCTACAGCCACCGCAGCTCCCAAGGCGGCAGCGGCTCCCAAGGCAGCAGCAGCACCCAAGGCAGCTCCCGCAGGCGCTCAGGGCGCAGTAGTTATCAAGGCTCCCATGCAGGGCTCTATCATCAAGGTCAACGTGTCCCAGGGTCAGTCCGTCAAGAAGGGCGACGTTATCTGCATCCTCGAGGCTATGAAGATGGAAAACGAGATCTTCGCTCCCCAGGACGGTGTTGTAGCATCAGTAAACGTCACCAAGGGAGCAACGGTCAAGACCGACGACGTTATCGCTTCGCTCAACTGATCGGAGGAACAGACCCGTATGTTAGAAAGTATAAAAGCTTTCTTGGCCGAAACCGGTATTGCCGAGCTTTTGGCCAAACAGGACTTCGGCGGCATCAAAACGCTTGTAATGATCCTTTTGTCATTCGTGCTTATGTACCTTGCGATCAAAAAGAAGTATGAACCTCTTTTGCTTCTGCCCATCGCATTCGGTATGCTTCTCACCAATCTTCCGGGAGCAAATATGTTCCACCTGGAATTTTTCATAGGTGAATCGGTAAACTTCGGACAAGTTCTCAAGGAAGGCGGTCTTTTGGACCTTTTGTACCTGGGAGTCAAGCTTGGAATCTATCCCTGCCTGATCTTCATCGGTATAGGAGCAATGACTGACTTTGCTCCCCTTATTTCAAACCCCAAATCCCTGCTCATCGGAGCGGCGGCTCAGTTTGGTGTTTTCGTTGCATTCTTCGGAGCGCTCATATCGGGCGCATTCACCATTGCAGAGAGTGCGGCGATCGGTATCATCGGCGGTGCGGACGGCCCCACGGCGATACTTGTCACCAAAACGCTGGCACCTCAGTTGCTCGGCGCCATCGCAATTGCGGCATATTCCTATATGGCGCTGATCCCTTTGATCCAACCCCCATTTATGAGACTTCTCACCACAAAGAAGGAGAGGCTCATAAAGATGAACACCCTGCGCACGGTTTCCAGAGTGGAAAAGCTCATATTCCCCGTTCTGGTAACCACCGTGGTTGCCCTCATCGTAAAGGATGCAGCTCCCCTTGTGGGATGTCTTATGTTCGGTAACCTCTTAAACGTTTGCGGCGTTACCGAAAGACTCTCCAAAACGGTACAAAACGAGCTCATGAACATAATCACCGTGCTTCTCGGCATTTCAGTCGGTGCAACGGCATCAGCAGACAATTTCTTGAAGTTTGAAACGCTCCTTATCATAGGACTCGGTCTTGTAGCGTTCCTGATATCCACCGTCGGCGGACTTCTGTTTGCCAAGTTCATGAACCTCTTCCTGCCGGAAGGCAAGAAGATCAATCCTCTGATCGGATCGGCAGGCGTTTCCGCAGTACCAATGGCTGCAAGAGTTGCTCAAAAGGTTGGTCAGGAGGAGGATCCCTCCAACTTCTTGCTCATGCACGCAATGGGTCCCAACGTGGCGGGCGTTATCGGCTCTGCAGTTGCGGCGGGCGTTCTGCTTGCTATGTTCAATTAACATCTGCCGTCTGACACCGAAAGTGATCTTAATGCGATCATTTCGTACACACCGCAAATTTTCCGTTATTACAGAAAGGAACGGTCATAACTATGGCTAAAATTAAAATTTGTGAAACAGCACTGCGTGACTCTCACCAGTCCCTTATCGCAACGAGAATGACCACAGAGCAGATGCTCCCCATTCTCAAGGCAATGGACGAGGTGGGATACTACTCCCTTGAAGCATGGGGCGGTGCTACCTTTGACTCTTGCCTCAGATTCCTCAACGAGGATCCCTGGCAGAGACTTCGCACTATCCGCGACAACGTAAAGAATACCAAGCTCCAGATGCTTTTCAGAGGACAGAATATTCTCGGCTACCGTCACTATGCAGACGACGTTGTTGAATACTTCGTTCAGAAATCTCTGGCAAACGGTATCGATATCATCAGAATATTCGACGCACTCAACGACGCAAGAAACCTTGAAACTGCCGTCAAGGCAACCAACAAGGAGGGCGGCCACGTTCAGGTTGCCATCTCCTATACCACAGGTCCCTGCTACACCACCGATTACTACGTAGACTACACCAAGCGCCTTGTTGACATGGGTGTTAACTCCATTTGTATCAAGGATATGGCGGGACTT
>JAFTMP010000275.1 GCA_017452335.1 Clostridia bacterium | reverse complement strand
CTAACCGACTCAAAGGGCGTTTCCAAAACAATCAAACTGACCCCTTCCTCCTACTATGATTTTGTAAAAAATACCTATATTTACAGATTCCAACCCTGCATTGAGATCAAAGACAATCAATTCATCCCCGTGGCAGGAGAGAGCTACAGTATTTGTGCAAAACTATACATTAAAAACGCTCTTCGATATATTGCTAACGGTGGTGAAAAGCTTTGGACCGTTCCCGCGGATTTTGCGCCGATCGTTCCCGAAGTGGAAATCATTACAGGCGAAGGATTTGAAATTATAAACGGAATGATGAGCGTTACCTCACAAACAGCCGTGATCGCTGCATCCGAAGAAGCCTACGGTTGGCACAGTTATCGTGATAAGATCACCGAAATTGTCGTTGCAGACGGCATCACCGAGATCGGTGCAAGAGCCTTCTCACATTGTTTAAATCTTGAAAAAATTACCTTTGGCAAGGATGTCACCATTTTGAATATGGACACCATATCTTATTGCTCTTCACTTAAAACGATCGTCTTTAACGGTAAAATCACCTCAGTCGGACAAGGAGTTGTTTATCAAACCGAGAACATCACAAGCGTGACACTGACGAACCAGACAAAGGCAGAGTTTTTGGCATTGCTCACAAGCCCATACAATGACGCCTTTAAGTCAAGCAGTATTGCTTGGTATACAAACTGACTTATGAAAAAGCATCGCGATCCTTTTGGGATAGCGATGCTTTTTTCATTTACTTCTTTTTACACTCACATCCTGTGCCCTGCATTCCATGATTGGTGGGCGGGCAAAACTGTGAAACAGGAAAAGACATTTTTTCAAAAATACGGCAAGGATCTTCCTCATCGGAAAGCACACATTCCTTATCGGGGATACAATACTCCTCTGCACTCACGATAAACTGCCCGGGACGTTCTACACGTACCACAGAGAAAAATCCAAGCGATACATACAAATGCTTGCAAAGACCGCTGTGGTCCACCAGCCCGCCGTTTACACAACAGCAGACCGACTGGGGCAGTTCCTCAACAGAACAACAGCAGGAACAACAATTACAGTTGCAAGGCTCCTTGACCTTTGCGGAAAGTACGATGGGATCAACCAGCTCCAAAACCACGGTGGGTTTGTTGCTTCCCTCCTCAAAATTGCAGGGCTCGGCACAGAAACCTGCATCAAGAGGCGTGGATTTGAACACCCGTACACATCCTTCGCCACCATAAAGAACAACCTTCTTTTCGGTAATAGCAATGCCCTCCACCTCCTGCACCTTTCCGGGACAAACGCAGGCTTCAATGCACAGCTTGGTGTAAATACGCAAAGTGATCTGATAAAATCCTTTGTTAAACTGAATGGGATCTGCTTGAATATTTACGCAAACCACCTTGGTATCCTTTACTCTCACACTTCCTGATTTTTCGATAACATCCTGACCGAAGTCGGTAAGAAATACACGCACATCTTCATAGCAATCCTTGTCTCTGCAGCTGTCAAGAATGCGCATGGAATCTATGCACACGCTGTCTTTTCGGCTTTCTTTCACGCCGCCAAAACAGGAATTTCTGTTATCAATCATTTGATCTTCCCCTTTATAGGTTTTTAGACGGGAGCTTTGCCTCCGTCTCTACCATTCTATTCGGGCAAAGAAATTGTGTTACACTATTTTTAGAAAGAACAACTTCTTCAAGAAAAACAGCTCTGCCTCGGAAACCCGAAGCAGAGCCGTTCGATTTAGATGTTCTACACTGCTTATTTCATTAGTTCATCGGTCAGACGTATAATGTCAGGTGCAATCTTTTCTCGCTCCTTTTTCAAAACCAAGTTATAAAGAGGGTAAGCCAAGCAAACAAGAATGATCCCGGCAACACCGATCGTAATACCAACGAGCATACCTAAGCTTTGATATTTCCCAAAAAGTTCTAACAAATCGGTCATTGTAAGACTCATGCCAAGCCCTAAAATCAATGTTCCAATAATGCCAAAAACCAGCGCCGCTATGGATGCCTTTTGTGTCACGCTCTGATCCAATCGGCGAAGCTGTGCCATCTTATCTTCCTGCCCTTTTGGTTTAGCATATTTATTTCTGATATTTTTAATTTCCTCTTGCTCTTTGGCAGAATAGGTATAGTTAAAAGTCTCTTGTTCTTTATCAGTCATTTAAGTGCTCCTTTGCCATGTTCAACAGATTGATTTTTTTGGTTGCTTGAACAATCATATAAACCGCCATGGTAATAATGAATACGGAAATCACACCGCCCGAAGCGGCAAGCATGATCCTGCGCTCTGTGAGGTCCATTGTTTCCGCTCCGAATGTGGTCAGCATGGTGGATTCCAGCGTAAGCATGGAAACGCACGCCGACGCCAGGCTGATGATCTTTGAAGCAGAATATACGGGACTGTTGTATTTACGGTATTTGATCACGTTGATGATCGCGATGGTTAGGGCAGTAAAGGTATACGCCGCCATTGCGATGGTCGTGATCTCATGGTGATGAAAGGTTCTGTTCCAATATACCATAAAGAAAATGATTACAGAAAGAGCCAAGTTCATCACAAGAAATACCATCCCACAGGCACGGTATTTCACCAGCTCCTCCCCCATTTTTTCACCCGCCCGGTGCTTACTGGTATGCCGCACCAAAAAGAAGCGCATCACTGCAAGGGTGATATAGTATGCCGCCAAAGAATAAAACCAAAAGGTATGGTGCCAAAATCCAAGCCCCAACTGTAAAACGGCATACGCTGTATTTAAAATAAGCGTTCCGTATAACGAAATATTAACACGAAGCCTGGTATCGTCCTGCCAGATCCTTGCGTATTTATTTTCCTCTTTAAATGCTTTGAAAAAGCGAACGAGGTATGGGATTTTAAAGCACCAGATCGTCAAGGTATAGGCAGAAAGTACATAAGAAATAATGGCGATGACAGATTCTGTTCCCATAAATACCATTGAATACACCAAAAGCACAATCGAAACGGGAAGCAACACGATCATGATGGCAAAGTGAGGGAACAGAAGGGCTTTTCCGAGCTTCTTGATGTCCATATCAAGTTCTCCTTATTTTTACAGTGAAGACCGAACCAGCTCCAAGCGTGCTTTCAACACTGATCTCTCCCTGCATAATGTCGATTACGCGCTTTACAAGAGCCAGTCCCAATCCATTTCCCTGCGCAGAATGGGAGTTGTCCCCTTGATAGAACTTTTCAAAAATATGGGCACCAACCTCGGGTGTCATGCCGCATCCCGTATCACGAATTTCAACAATGGCATGGTGCTCGGTAGCGCACACGCTAATCGAAACACACCCACCCGGTTCGGTAAACTTAAAAGCATTGGAAAACAAATTGTTCCAAACCAGCGAAAGCAGCTCTGCATCCGCTCTGACCCTTACGCCCTCTTGAATATCTGTTTCAATATCAATTTCTGCCTGTTCCCAAACATTCTCGTATTGCAACAGGCACGCGCAAACCTGCTCGCTCAGATCAAATTCTGTAGTTTGCGGATAGATCTGCTGGTTTTCAAGACGATTCAACTTTAAAATATTGGTCATCATTTCAGACATACGCCGAGATCCGTCACTTACCCCTTTTGCATACGCCATGCGATCTTCCTCGGATAACTCAGGAGTCTGCAAGAGCGATGCGTAGTTTTGCATCACTGCAAGGGGCGTTTTCATTTCGTGGGAAACGTTAGCAATAAAATCGGTACGAAGAGTTTCTACGCTACCAAGCTCTTCTGCCATGTTGTTAAAGCAATCAATCACTCGGTTAAAATGCTCATCGGTTCCAAACTTGCTTTGCTTCTTTACACGAACCGAAAAATCACCCTGCATGATCTTTTCAGCCGCATCGGTAATATTCTTTATGGGACGCTCTACCGTAAGCTTTCTGCGAATAGCGTCTATAATGGTAAATATCAGACTCAACAGCGCCACGTTCCAAAACGTTGCCTTAGCAGCCAAGCTGATGTTGGCATCTGTCAGTGTAATGCCCAAAGAGTCTCGTAGAGTCGATACAAACAGCATCGTACAGCAGGTAATCACAAAAGCAACCAACAAAAAGAAGATCAAATAGTGATTGAGCCACTGAAGCACGCTTTTGATGACACGGCATTTTTTCACTTGATCACCGCCTTATAGCCCAGTCCATGAACCGTTTTAATTTCAAAATCAGTACAGTCAGCAAGCTTTGAGCGAAGCTTTGTCATATATACGTCCACAGCACGGGGAGCTGTATCGGTATCTGCATCCCAAAACTCATCCATGAGCTGGGTTCTGGTAAAGGTTTTCTTGGGATAAGAAAGGAGCTTATAAAGAATACTAAACTCTCTGTTGGTGAGCGCAATTTCTTCATCATTCAAATACGCCGTATGCTCGTCTGCATCCATTGTGAAGCAACCGATCTCCAATTTGCGGCTGGATGCAATTTTTGCACGTCTGAGAAGCGCACCGATCCTGAGAAACAGTTCATCAAGATCAATGGGCTTGACCATATAATCATCCACACCGATTCGAAACCCCCGTTGCTTGGAAGCAATATCGTCCCGCGCGGTCATAAAGAGAATGGGGATGTTTTCATTTAATTCTCTAACGTTCTTGGCAAATTCAAAGCCGTCAACTCCAGGCATCATGATATCAGACACAATCAGATCAAACATCGTATCATACAGCGCGTCATAGGCATCTGTAGCGTTCAAGCACCCGGTGGCTTGGTATCCGCTTTGATTTAAAAAGGCGCAGACCGAACGGTTCAGCTCGCGATCATCCTCAACAACTAAAATCTTAAACATAGTTCATCCCTCCAATGCGCATTCTGACTTGTACAATTTGATTATAACATAGAAATGTTAAAGTTTTGTTTGCGTTTTTACTTTTTTATAAAAAATAAGGCATCACATTCACATGTGTTGCCTTATTTTCAACAGAACAATTATTTGTTCATCAGCTTATCACTGAGCTCGAGGATCTTTGAAGAGTATTTCTTTTTACGAACATTTAAGATCCCCTTATATATGGGATAGTTTATAATCGCAAGCAGCATGCCCGCTACACCAATAAGAATACCGGGAAGCATGGGATCCATGGTCAAGCCAATCGTTTCTCCGATATCGGTCATAACCAGGCTCATGCCGCTGCCCATAATGATTGCGCTGATGGTGCCGAAAATATAAGCAAACACGCTTGCAGGACGCTTTACCTTTTTGTCAAGTTCCCGAAGCTCGTCAAGCTCAGAGGACTGCTTTTCCATTTACTGCGCGCGAATCTTTTGCGCCATAAATTGCTGATCGTTCTTATTCATCGTATTTACCTCTTTCTTCTATAACTATATCAAATTTACTGCACACTTTTTCCCCCGGAAAGTTCCTCTGCAAGCATTAGGATCTCGGGAGTATACTTTTCTTTCGTTTTCTTAAAAATCTTGCGGTACAACGGATAGGCAGCAGCAATCCCCATCATTCCAATAAGCCCCAGTATGACGCCAATTGCCATCATTGCCATTCCGTTTCCTATAATTTGCATTGCCAGACACATCCCAAGACCCAGCATCATCGTTCCGCCAATACCAAGCGACAGAGCTTCTGTCTTTCCGGCTGTTTGTACAATCTTGTCAAGTCTCTTCAGCTCTTCGAACTTGTTTTCGTTTTGAGGCAGGTATTTCTTCCTAATCTCACTGATCTCCTTGTTTTCCTTAGCGGAATATCTGTAAATAAAAGTTGTATCCTGTTCCATTTGCATTTCTGTTTTTTCCGCCTTATTTTTTTCCGGAAAGTCTTTTCTTGGCATCCTGCGCCGTTTCCCCATCCTTTGCAAACATGGTTTCCACACAGGTATCCGTCACCTTTTCAAATCCTTCCACCACGCCCTTTTCGATTTTCTTGTAGCCGCCTGTGACACCGTTTTCGATTTTTTTGTAACCTTCAACAACCTTCTCTGCGATCTTTTCATTTGCTTCTACAATTTTCTTCATTTCAGTAATCTCCTTTTTCTTTTCTGTGATTATATTATATATTTTCGTTATTGGTGATTTTTTTAAGAATTGTTTGAGTTTTGTTAAACTCTACAACCCCTTGCGCGTTGTCTGCCGCACTGCTCACCTTACGGACAAAAGTATACTTTATCAATATTCGTGCAATGTTTGAAAACTATTTAAGTTTTGTTAAAAAGAGCGTAGCGCCGATTTTTTTGTTTAACAGGAAAAGACAGTACAACAAAATTGCTGTACTGTCTTTTTCTTTTGGAGGTTTTATAAAACGGCATTTGCCCGTTTTTTATAGTTTTTCGATTGTACCTCGAACATTTCGGCGTATTTGCCGCCAAGGCAAAGAAGCTCT
>JAFTMP010000274.1 GCA_017452335.1 Clostridia bacterium | reverse complement strand
ATTTTTAAACCCCCACGCCAAACGGTAGTTTGGCGCATTCAAAGTTTTTTGAAAGTCTTGAAAACCTTTTTTCAAAAAGGTTTTCAAGTGGGGTTTGGGGCAACGCCCCGAAAAAAGGGGGGCAAAGGCAGAGCCTTTGGCGGGGTCTCGGGGTAGAACCCCGAGTGGGTTTCTTAAGGGCGACGCCCTTGAGTCCCCCGCGCTCACGCTTCAAAAAGTCCGTTGGGGTAAGCGCCCGTGTCGATGAGGCTTTTAATGGAGGACACCACATATTCCTTATCCTGGGGATAGGTCACGCCATACCACTTTGCGGGGGTAGGCAGAACGGAAACGGTACAGCCGCCCGCCTTCATGGCATCGTCCACACAGAAGGGGATATAGAATTCCTTCTTTAAGGGATCGCCCTGCTCGTTCTTCAAGAAGGCGGTAAAGCCCTCTTCAAGGAAGGCAAACATACCGGAGGTAAAGCCCCAGCAATTCATGGAGCAGTAGCCGTTTTCATCGGTGGGATAACGGGTACCGTCCTCCTCATAAACCACCTTGTCCTGCTCGTCTCTGTAGATCTTGGTGCGCTCGGTGATCCTCGTCAAATAGCCCTGTTCATCCACCACGCACACACCTCTGGAAACGCTTCCGTTTTCAGTGAGGGTATTTTTTAAAACATATCCTGCCATGCAGAAGTCGTTCTTTTTGGGATCTGCCTTTTTCAAAAAGCCCGCAATGGCTTCATAAGCTTCCTTGCCGTAGAAATCGTCGGCATTGATGACCATAAAGGGATCATCGCCCACGGCATCCTTGGCGCAAAGCAGTGCGTGTCCCGTGCCCCAGGGCTTCACTCTGCCCTCGGGAATGGTAAATCCCTCGGGTAAAAGAGCGTCCATTTCCTGGTACACATAAGCAACCTCGATCTGCTTGGAGATCCGATTGCCCACCGTCTTTTTAAAAAGCTCTTCCATTTCCTTTTTGATGATAAATACCACCTTATCAAAGCCGGCGCGTTTCGCGTCAAACACCGAAAAATCAAGAATAAACTCGCCCTTTTCGGTCATGGGGTCAAGCTGCTTGAGTCCTCCGTAGCGGGAACCCATTCCTGCCGCAAGAATTACAAGAGTCATGATATTGCCTGCCTTTCTTTATTATTGGTATAGACCGATCAAAAAACGCATAAGCGTTTCTCTTCTCTTTTTTACATTATTTGTTAGAATTGATGATGGGGAAATATGCCTTAAAATATGCAAGACCCGACCAAACGGTCATGGTAAGCATCACTGCCATTGAGGCGTAGGTGAGCACCTTAAACTCCGAAACGTAAGCAAAGCCCTGCCAGATCAGCGGGAAGATCACCCCGAAGACCACAGGCTCCAAGAGGCACACCATGACGAACACGATCTGAGTGACAGTCTTCACCTTCCCTAACTTATTTGCCGCGATCACCACGCCGCTGCTGCCCGACGCCGCAAGACGAAGCGACGTGACAGCCAATTCTCTGAAGAGCACCACGAAGGCAGACAGCGCCAGCATGCGCACGAATACTCCGCCAAAGGTAGAAACTGCCTCGTCCATAGAAAGCACGATCAGCCCGATCATGGCGCCCAGCACCATCATTTTATCGGCAAGAGGGTCTAAAAACTTTCCAAAATCGGTAATGAGTCCGTATTTGCGCGCCAAATGCCCATCCCAATAGTCGGTGATGGCAGTGCCTACAAAGAGTGCCGCCGCGATGCAACGGGCGATCACCTCGCCGTACGCGCCCGGCAGGGGCACGATCATGAAAAACAAAAACAGGGGAATGAGACAAATGCGCAGGACTGTCAGCTTGTTTGGTAAATTCATATTGTCCTCCTTACTGACCGGGCAACGCTTCGCCGATCAGATCATAATCCATACTTTCAGTGATCTTTACCTTGATAAAGCTACCGGGTTTATACTTCTTTCTGCCGATAATGAACACCTTGCCGTCAATTTCGGGGGCATCCTCGGGACTTCTGCCGTAGCATGCCTCTGCCACGGGGTCATATCCCTCCACCAGCACCGGCACGATATCCCCGATGCGCTCTTCTTGAAGCTCTGCCGAAATCTCCATCTGAATGCTCATGAGAATATCCAGACGGTCCTGCTTCACCTGCTCGTCGATCTGATCCTCGAAATCGTAAGCGGGCGTGCCCTCTTCTCTGCTGTAGGTAAAGGCGCCGAAGCGGTCAAATCTTGCTTCCTTGATGAAATTGCACAGCTCCTCAAACTCCTCCTCGCTCTCTCCGGGGAAGCCCACGATGGCTGTGGAGCGGATCACGATGCCGGGCACGTTTTCCCGCAGTCTCTTCACGGTGTCGCGGATCATCTGTCCGTCGCCGTGGCGGTTCATTCTCTTTAATACTCTGTCACTGATATGCTGGATGGGCAGGTCGATATACTTCACCAGCCGCTCGTTGTTTTTCAGCTCCTCAATAAGCTCGTCGGTGATCTTATCGGGATAGCAGTAAAGCAGTCTGATCTGGGGAATTGCGGTTGCCTCGCTGATCTTCTTTATCAGCTCCGCCAGCGCATATTTTCCGTAAAGATCCTTGCCGTAGCCCGAGGTATCCTGGGCGATGATGTTTAATTCCTTCACACCCTGCTCTTCTAACCACTTTGCCTCTTCCACCAGCTCCTCCATGGGTCTTGAACGGAAGCGTCCGCGGATCATGGGAATGGCGCAGTAGGTACAGCAGTTGTTGCACCCCTCGGAAATGCGCAGGTATGCGGAATATTCGGGAGCGGAAAGCACTCTGCCGCCCGAAAGGGGGGAGCAGTTTTTATCGCCAAAGGCGGTATATTTTTCGCCCTTCAATACTTCTTCAATGGCGGAAACGATCTGATGATAGCTGCCCGTGCCGATCACGGCATCCACCTCGGGCAGGGCATCCAAAATTTCCTCTCTGTAGCGCTCCGACATACAGCCGGTGACCACAATACCCTTTAAATTTCGATTGTCCTTGAGCCACGCCACGTCAAGGATGGTGTCAATGCTCTCCTTTTTGGCGCTTTCAATAAAGGCACAGCTGTTGATGACCACCACATCGGCTTCGATATCCTCATTTACGATCTCATAGCCCGCTTCTCTTACAAGATAGACCATTTCCTCGGTGTTGACCTTGTTTTTACTGCATCCGAGGGAAATAAAGCTGATCTTTGCGTTATTTTTCACTGATATATCCATCCCTTTCCGGTTATTTATGTCTCGTCCGCGTCGTCAAAAAACTCTTCTTCAAGATCTTCTACACTGCCTTCAAGAGAGCCGATCTCCTGTTCGTACCTCTCAAAAGCATAGCGCACATTCTGCATGCTGTAGCCTCTGCGCAACAGTGCCGCCGTGAGTTTTTCCTTTCCCGCAGGCTTCAATTTTTTCAGCGCCTCAAAGCATCCGCCGTCAAAATCCACCTGCATGAGCGCGTCCTTTGCGTAAAGCTCGATCACTTCCTTGGAAAATCCCTTTCTCTTGGCTTCCTGCAAGATCCTGCGCCTGCCGAACTGCTTGTTTTTGCCGTAAAACTCCACAAATCTGAAAAAGTAGCGCTGTTCCGACAAATACTGCTTTTCCTTTGCAAATTCCACCGCCTCAAGGGCATCCTCCCTTGAAAAGCCGCGCTCGATAAGCTTGGAGAGCAGCTCCTTTTCTGTTTGTTCTCTGTGGGCAAGCAGCGAGATCGCCGCCCGCGTGGCGCGCTCGGGGGTCGCCTCCAGAACCTTTTTCTTTTTGGTTCTTTTTGTGCTGATCATTTGTATTCCCATTTGACGGCGGGCAAAAAGCCTGCCCTTCACCCGACCGTCTGTGTGTCATGCCATCCCGCACCTGCGGGGTCGTCGCCTGTGTATTTTGGGGATCTTTAAAGCCTTGCCCTCAAGCCTGCTTTGACCCCTTCATTTAATCGTCGGAAAGACCGAGAAGAGAGATATCGTAATCGCCCTCTTCGCCATCCTCATCATCAAGGAGCATGCCCGGCTCTTCCTTGATATCAATATCATCCTTCATGTTCTTGAGCTTTTCCTCCAGCTCCTTCATCAGCTCGGGATTGTCCTCGATATACTTCTTTGCCGCTTCCTTGCCCTGTCCGATACGGGTGCCCTCGTAATAGAACCACGCGCCCGAACGCTCCACAATTCCCATTTCCATTGCCAGATCAATGATCTCGGTGGTCTTGGAAATGCCCTTGCCGTAAATAATGTCGAATTCCGCCACCTTGAAGGGGGGAGCCACCTTATTTTTTACCACCTTGCACTTGGTTCTGGAGCCGTAAACCTCTGTGCCGTTCTTCAAGTTTTCGCTTCTTCTCACCTCAATGCGCACCGAGGCATAGAATTTCAAGGCTCTGCCGCCGGTGGTCACCTCGGGGTTGCCGTACATCACGCCCACCTTCTCGCGAAGCTGGTTGATGAAAATAACGATACAATTGGATTTTGCAATAGCACCCGAGAGCTTGCGAAGCGCCTGGGACATGAGTCTAGCATGCAGACCCACGTGAGATGCGCCCATATCGCCATCAATTTCTGCCTGGGGCACCAGTGCTGCCACCGAGTCTACCACCACGATGTCCACCGCCCCCGAGCGTACCAGCGCTTCTGCCACGTCCAGCGCCTGCTCACCCGAGTCGGGCTGGGAAACCAGCATTTCTTCGATATTCACGCCCAGCGCCTGTGCATATTTGGGGTCCAGCGCGTGCTCTGCGTCTACAAACGCCGCCACGCCCCCGTTTTTCTGCACCTCTGCCACGGCATGCAGTGCCACCGTGGTTTTACCCGAAGATTCCGGCCCGTAAATTTCAATAATTCTGCCCTTGGGCAGTCCTCCTACCCCCAGCGCCATATCCAGCGTCAGCGAACCTGTGGACACTGCCGAGACTTCCATTTTGTTGTTGTCGCCCAGCTTCATGATGGTGCCCGCACCAAACTTCTTTTCAATTTGAGAGATCGCCGTTTTTAACGCCTTATCTCTGTTTTCTTTATCGGAGACCTGCTCCACCGCCGCCTTTTTGGTTTTAGCTGCCATATTTTGCTCCTTAGTTTTATTTTTGCGGGCGGAAACTTTTTGAAAAAAGTTTCCCCCGAACCCCCTTCAAAAACTTTTAATGCCGCAAACTACCGTTTGCGGGGGAAATTAAAGTCTGTTTTCTGCGGCAAAAGTATTTTGCCGCCATCTAAAGTTTTTGAAAGGATTTTTAAGGAAAACTTTTTTCAAAAAGTTTTCCTTAAACGGATTCCAAAGGCAGAGCCTTTGGTAAAAATTAGTACGTGGGTCCATCAAACAGCCATCTGCCGTTTTCCTTTGCCATCTGAATGACCATCACCTCACGGGTCTTCCCCTCGTCCATGGTGTATTCCACCTCCACCTCGCAGGCGTAGGCGGTGCCCTTCAGTACCCTTGCCGTTTCATAGTAGATCTCGTCTGCCATATCCAGCGCATCCTTGGTCACGTCCATGGAAATTTTGCCGTCTGTTTCGTTATAGCGGGACAACAGATCCTCGCTTCCCTCAAAAGCGTATTCGTAAAGCTCCTCGGCATATCCCTCGGTGTGCGCCTTCAAGATCAGCTCCTTCACCGCAGAGATGGTCTGGTACTTATATTTGGGGTGCACCTTGGCATAGTGAGATACCGTCCAGTCGGGGTCGATGACGAAATTTTCTTCGATCTCAATACCCGGACCGTACACGATATAGGTTGCCTCATAAGCCAAAGGGAGCAGCTCCTCCATTGCCCCTCTGATTTCTTCATCCGACGGACTTGAAAGCAGTGCGCAGGAGGAAAAAGCGGGCAGGAGCATGGTTAAAACCAAAAAAAGTACTGCAATTTTCTTTAGAAACTTCATAATTGTATTCTTTCTTTATTGGTATTCTTTCGTTTGCGCCCGATGGACGCAAACGAAAGATAGTTTAGTTTATTCCTCTGCAGGAGCTTCTGCAGTGTCTTCTGCGGGGATATCGGTCAGTTCCTCTTCATCCTCTTCGTGTTCCAAAACAGTGAAGTTCACCACCTTGGCATCCTCTGCAACACGCATCACGATCACGCCGCCTGCGGCTCTGCTGTAAACAGGGATATCCTCCGCCTTCACGCGGATCATAATGCCCTCGGAGCTCAGTAACATCAGATCTTCCTCGTCCGATACCGATGCAATGCCGCACAGACGCCCCGTTTTGTCGGAAAGTCCGTGCACCTTCACACCCTTACCGCCTCTGTTATGCACAGAGAAGTCCTCAAAGTCGCATCTCTTGCCAAAGCCCTTTTCGGTAACGGTCACCAGCTTCTTGCCTTCCTCGCACAGCGTCACGCCGCAAACGCGGTCGCCCTCGCACAGGCGGATACCGCGGACACCCCTTGCCGTTCTGCCCATGACTCTTGCCGCCTGCTCGTCAAAGCAAACTGCCATGCCGTCACGGGTGGCAATGATCACCTTGTCGTTACCCGTGGTGTGTCTGACGTATACCAGCTCATCGTCCTCGTCAAGGTTCAGCGCTCTCTTGCCGCCCTTTCGTCTGATGGCAAAGTCGGAAAGCAGGGTTCTCTTCACCGTACCCTTGGCAGTGACAAAGAGCAGACATTCATCCTTTCCTTCCTCCATATCGAAGTCGGAAACCGACAGCATCGCCGTCACCTTTTCCCCTTCCTGCAGGTTTAAGATGTTTACGATGTTACTGCCCTTGGCGGTCCTACTGCACTCGGGGATCATATACGCCTTGATGACCTGCACCTTGCCGAAGTTGGTAAACATCATCAAATAGGAGTGAGAATCCACCGCCACCACGTGGGAAACGCTGTCCTCCTCCTTGGTGGTCATGCCGGTAATACCCTTACCGCCTCTTCTTTGCGAAGAGTAGGTGTCGGCGTTCAGTCTCTTGATGTAGCCCGCATGGCTCATGGTGATGACCGCGGTGTGCCGTTCGATGAGATCCTCGATCACGATATCGTCGATGGGCGCGCCCAGCTCGGTGCGTCTTTCATCCGAATACTTGTCGCGGATGGCGATCAACTCGTCCTTCACGATGCTCTTGATCCTTGCGGGATCTGCAAGGATGGCTTCAAGGTCGGCAACCAGAGCCGCCAGCTTTGCAAGACGATCCTCGATCTTCTGCCGTTCCATATTGGAAAGCTTACCCAGCGTCATTTCCACGATCGCCTGTGCCTGCACCTCGGAAAGACCAAAGCGGTCCATCAAGTTCTGCCTTGCCGCGGAAACGCTTTCCGAAGCCTTGATGATGGCGATCACTTCATCAATATTGTCAAGGGCGATCTTATAGCCCTCGTAAATGTGCATTTCTGCCAGCGCCTTTTTCAGATCATAGCGCGTTCTTCTCTCAATGACCTCCTGCTGGAAGTCGATATAATGACCCAGCACCTGGGGCAGGCTGAGGATACGGGGAGTGCCGTCCACAATGGCAAGCATATTCACCGCACACGTATCCTGCAGCTGGGTATGCTTATAAAGCTGATTCAACAGCACCTCGCCGTTGGCGTCCCGCTTATATTCGATCACGATGCGCACGCCGGTTCTGTCGGAGGTTTCGTCCCGCAGACCCGTAATGCCCTCCACCTTCTTTTCCTTGTGGCATTCTGCAATAGACGCCACAAGCTGTGCCTTGTTGACCATATAGGGGATCTCGGTAACGATGATGCGGTGCTTATCCTCTTCAATAGTACAACGCGCCCTCACGGTGATCCGACCCTTACCCGTGGTGTAAGCGGCAAGAATGCCGTTTCGACCGCAGATGATGGCGCCCGTGGGGAAGTCGGGACCCTTGATGTAGTTCATCAACTCGGGCACAGAGGCGTTGGGGTTGTCCATATAGTAAATAACGCCGTCAATGACCTCACGAAGATTGTGCGGGGGGACGTTGGTCGCCATACCCACCGCAATACCAACCGATCCGTTTACAAGGAAGTTGGGGAAGCGGGAGGGCAGGACCGTGGGCTCCTTCTTCTTGTTATCGAAGTTGGGCATAAAGTCCACAACGTCCTTTTCAATGTCGGCAAGCATTTCGTTTGCGATCTTCGCCATGCGCGCCTCGGTGTAACGGTACGCCGCCGCACCGTCACCGTCAAGGTTACCGAAGTTACCGTGACCCTCAACGAGAGGATAGCGCATATTGAAGTCCTGGGCAAGACGCACCATGGCATCGTAAACCGAGGAGTCGCCGTGGGGGTGGTAATTACCCAGCACGTGACCGACGGTGGTTGCCGACTTCAAAAAGGGCTTGTCGTTGGTCAGACCGTTATCGTACATCGAATAAAGGATTCTTCTGTGAACGGGCTTCAAGCCGTCTCGCACATCGGGCAGTGCACGGGAAACGATCACGCTCATGGCGTATTCGATGAAGGATTTCTTCACCTCTTTTTCCATGTGCACGTCTACGATCTTTTGATTTTTAAATTCAATGTCACTAATTTTGTGTTCCACTTTGTACCTCATTTCAGGGTTTTTTAAGGGCTCTGCCCTTAGACCCGCCCCAAACCTTTTTGAAAAAAGGTTTTGGGAATTCCAAAAACTTTGGACGCGCAAAACTACCGTTTTGCGAAAATATTTCCAAAGTCCATTTCGTTTTTCGCCCACAGGCGAAAAACTACCGAAACATTTTCCCGAAGGGAAAATATTTCACCGCAACACAGTTGCGATTTCACAGAGCGAACGCTCTATTTCACATTTTTGCCCTTGCAAAAATATTTCACTGAAATTTGAAGCTGTTAAAACAGCTTCAAATTTTAGATATCCAAAGTCACTGCATACTTTGCATTTGCCTCAATAAATTCACGTCTGGGCTCCACCTTGTCGCCCATAAGCAGGGAGAAGATCTGATCTGCGGCAATGGCGTCGTCGATGGTCACCTTCAAGATCGTTCTGGTGGTGGGGTCCATGGTGGTCTCCCAAAGCTGATCGGAGTCCATTTCACCAAGACCCTTATATCTTTCCGCTTCCACGCCTCTCACGCCCAGCTCTTCAATATAGAAGTCTCTTTGCTCGTCGGAGAAGGCAT
>JAFTMP010000273.1 GCA_017452335.1 Clostridia bacterium | reverse complement strand
CCCAAAAGCACATCGGTGACCAGCATCACGCAAAAGCCCACCAACAGCGCATAGGTAGCGCCCCGCTGTGCGCCGTGGGCATGGGTCTCGGGGATCATTTCATCGCTGATCACATAAAGCATGGTGCCGCCCGCAAATGCCAAGGCAAAGGGCAGGATCGCCGAGGCGATACTGACGGCAAAATAGCCGATGAGCGTACCCAGCACCTCCACCAGTCCTGTGATCATGGCGCAAATAAAGGTCTTTTTGGCAGATACCCCCGCCGCCAGCATGGGCGCAATGATCACCATACCCTCGGGAATGTTTTGCAGAGCAATCCCCCCTGCTATCACCAGCGCTCTTGCCGTATCTCCCGATCCAAAGCCCACACCCGCGGCAATGCCCTCGGGCAGATTGTGAATGGCAATGGCAGTTACAAAAAGCAAGACCTTGCTGAGATTGGCATTGTGGTGGCTCTCCTGCTCCGGTCCCACCAAGCGGTGCAAATGGGGCACCAGCTTGTCGATCATATTTAGACACAGTGCGCCTGCAAAGATCCCCGCAATGGCAATGGGCAAGCCCCATTTTCCGCCGTAGTCAAGGGAGGGCAAAATCAGCCCCAGCACTGCCGCCGCCAGCATCACGCCTGCGGCAAAGGACAGCACGATATCGGAAAACTGATGGGAGATCTTTTTGAACACAAAGCCGATCAGCGATCCCACAATGGTGGCACCGCCCACGCCAAGAGCAGTGAGCAAAACCAGTTCCATAAGGTGCCCTCCTTTCCTTTAGATCATAAATTTTTTAGAATTTGCTGTAGCAAAGGGTCTTCATCAGCTCCACATCCAGCTCGTATTCAGACATCTTCAAATTCTTTTCAAGATGCGCCAAACGGGAGGATGCCACCAGAGGCACGATGGTGGGGCGATCGGGCAGCTTATCGGAGTTCATCAGCCAGGCAAGCACCAGCTCGGAGGGGGCTAAACCCAGCTCCTTTGCCGTTTTTTGCAAAAGATCCCATCTGCCGTCCTTCACGTATTTATCGGGGAGTCTGCTCTCATCATCATATCCGCCCCCTGCAAGGCAAGAATAGGACACCATGGGCATATTGTTTGCCTTCAAATATGCCAAGCGCTCATCCTCAGCGTTCAAATTCAGCGGTGTGGAGGATGCTCTGCCCGATTTGGTATATAAGAAGCTGTACTGAGGCTGGTTTACCGTGAAATCGGTGTAGCCGTTGGCTTTGGCAATGTGCTTTGCCTCGCAAATACGCCAGGTATAATAGTTGCTCACGCCCAGCGCGCGCACCTTACCCTTTTTTACCAGCTTGTCAAAGGCTTCCATGGTCTCCTCCAACGGAGTATCCATATCGTCTACATGTGCATAATAAAGATCCAGATAGTCGGTCTTTAATTTACGCAGGCTCTCATCGCACCAATATTCGATCTGCGATGCCTTCAAGCCCTGATGCTCGCCGTGGCGGTCATACCCCACCTTACTTGCCAGCACGATCTTGTCTCTGCAGCCTCTTTTTGCAAGCCAGTTACCAAGAAGCACCTCGCTCTCGTCTCCGCTTGCGCCGGGCATCCAGTGGGCATAGTTGTTGGAGGTGTCAATAAAGGTTCCTCCCATATCGAGGAAGAGATCCAGCTCTGCTTCTGCCACATCCACAGGCACTTGGGTGCCAAACATCATGGTGCCCAAGCACATATTGCTGACTTCCAGTCCCGCTCTTTCAAATTGAATCTTTTTCATGCTTGTCGTTCCTTTCTTCGTTTCTGAAGGGCGCAAAGACGGTGCTTGCTTCCCTGTTTTCATTACTGTTTCATTGTATCACATAAAGAGAAGTTTTTCAAGGAAAACAGGCAAAAAAGTCCAAGGACTTTTATCTTTCACACACTTTTGGAAAATCGGCATATACTCTCACTAAAACGAAAAATGAGGTATAAGCATGCAAACAAGCAACCAAAACATCCATCCCGCCTTTTTCTTTCGCCGCGCTCCCAGCGCTTTTGCGTCGCTAAAAGGTGACAGCGCCCATCCCATGCTTTTTGGAAGCGTTCTTTTTTATGAGCACCCGCAGGGCACGCTGGTGGCAGTGGAGCTGCGCGGACTGCCCACGGCAAGCACACCCTGCTCTTCCCCTGTTTTTGCCCTGCACATTCACGAAGGAGGACTCTGCAGCGGGAATGCAAGCGATCCCTTTGCACAGGCAGGCGCGCACTACAATCCCCAAAACTGCCCTCATCCCTACCATGCAGGAGACCTGCCCCCCATTTTTTCTGCAGGCGGGCAGGCATTTTCTGCCTTTTTGACCGATCGCTTTACCGTAAGAGAGGTCACCGGACGAACGGTGATCCTGCACGCCCTGCCCGACGACTTTTCCACCCAGCCCGCAGGAGGCGCCGGCAGGAAGATCGCCTGCGGAGAGATCCTTGGCAGAGAGCGGGTTTTGGCTCAATACAAGAGCCAAAACCAAAGCGCGAAAGCTTTACTTTTTTAAAAAACGCCAAATCTGTTCACACAAT
>JAFTMP010000272.1 GCA_017452335.1 Clostridia bacterium | reverse complement strand
GGACGGCTTTATCGTGACGCTGACGGTGACTCAACAATAAAAAATAAAGCAGCTTCAAGGAACATTTTGAAGCTGCTCTTTTTTTATAGCTATCAATTTTTGCCGACGCTTGCACCGCCCTGTTTTAACATCAGATCGGTTACCAGTCCTCCGCCCAGCGTGATGAGCCCCACTGCCGCCGCGTGCTCCAAAAGCAGAGCGATGCGCTCTTCAAAAAGGGCGTAGTTTCCGATACTCCCCGTGCCCAGCAGGTCAAGCAGGGTATATGTAAGCAAAACCACCGTGACAAGCGCCCCCAAACGAAAGATGAACCCCGGGCGGCAAATAGATAAAACCACTCTGTTTTTGAGAATTTTTTCCATACTTTTCCCTCCTAAACGCCTTTACTGCTTGTATTTTAGCAAAAAACAAGAGAAAAATCAAGCGGAAACGGATGGAAGCGTTTTGTGGTTTTTTTGCGGGGGTGCTTTTTGTATGAGTTGCAGAGCAACTCAAGCGCCCCCACACCCCCGCAAAAACTTTGTATGCGCCAAACTGCCGTTTGGTTACGCCAAACTGTCGTTTGGCGGGAAAAAACAAAAAACACCCGGCAAGCCCATAAAGAAAGGCAAACCAGGTGCATTTTTATACTTTTACGGCAAACGACAGTTTGCCGCGTTTAAAGTTTTTGGAGTTCCAAGAACATTTTTACAAAAAGGTTCTTGGTGGGGTTCGGGGTAACACCCCGTAAGAATGAACACTTCAGCGCTTTCTTGCAGGAGCGGTATGGATGGACATACCGGTGTTCAACTGCTCAAAGAGCTCGCTGACGCCCTCGTTAAAGGTGGGGTGGGGGCGCATCACGGCGCCCATGGTGTGGGCGTCCACGCCGCCTACCATGGCGGAGGTGAACTCGGAGAGCATATCGGTGGCGCGCTCGCACATGAGCACAGCGCCCAAAATTTTGCCGTCTGCCTCGTTGCTGACCACCTTCATAAAGCCTCTCTCGCCCCCTGCAATGAGGGTCTTGCCGTTAGAGTGCATCATCACCTTGCCCACCTTCACGGTGTAGCCGGCGGCAGTAGCCTCTTCCTCGGTCATACCGATGGAGGCAATTTCGGGGGAGGTGTAAATGCAGGAGGGAACCAAAGCAAGATTGCCCTCGGGCTCCTTGCCTGCAAGCAGTTCAGCCACGTAAATGCCCTGTGCAGATGCCACGTGGGCAAGCTGGAGGGTGGTGGATACGTCGCCGATGGCGTAAACACCCTTCATGGAGGTTTCAAACTGCTCGTTTACTAAAATTCTGCCGCGCTCGCTTGCAATTTCCACACCGTCTGCAAAAAGACCTGCGGTGTTGGGGCGTCTGCCGATGGCAACAAGCACCTTTTTTCCGCTGGCAACTGCCTCTTTGCCCTTGAACTCATAGTGCACATCAAGACCGCCCTCGGCGTTCTTTTCAACCTTCAAGACCTTGGAGTCTACGCACACCTTCACGCCCTTTTTCTTCAAGATCATCTGTAAATTTGCCGAAACATCCTTGTCCATGCGGGCAAGCAGACGGGGAAGAGCCTCCACGATGGTCACTTGGCATCCAAGGGACGCGTAAACAGAAGCAAATTCCACACCGATCACGCCGCCGCCGATGATGACCATGGACTCATCAAAGGTGTCGGTGTTTTCAAGCAGTCCGTCGCTGGTGATGACACCCTCGTTATCCAGCCCGGGAATGGGGGGAACGGCGGGTACCGAGCCCGTTGCGATCACGATCTTGTCGCAGGTGTGAATTTCTTCGCCCACCTGCACCTTGCCGCCCTCAAGGATCACGCCCTTGCCCCGCAGCAGTGCGATCTTGTTTGCCGCAACCAGCGCTTCCACACCGGTGCGCAGTTTGGTGACCACGTCTGCCTTCTTTGCCTGGATGCCTGCGAAATCAAAGGAGGGGTTTTCCACAAGAATGCCGTATTTTTCGGCGTCCTTCAAGCTGTCGTAAATTTCTGCCGAGTGAAGAAGCGCCTTTGTGGGGATGCACCCGCGATTGAGGCACGTGCCGCCCACGTCTCTTTCTTCTACCAGCGCTACCGAAAGACCAAGCTGTGCGCATTTGATGGCGCAAACGTAGCCGCCGGGGCCTGCGCCGATCACGATTACATTATATTCTGCCATAATTACCTCGTTATGTTCAATTTTTAAAAGAGAAAGAATACAAACACCTGCTTTTTTCAAAGGCGTATACCCATGAAAAGCACCCGGGCGTATTCCGTTTTTTTCAAAGAATATCGCGAAATAAATCTCCAGCAGCCGGGGAGCTGGGAATACATATCTTGATTGATACCCATTGAGTTGCCATCAGCAAAGAGGATCCCTTGGTATTCCTTACACGCTATGTTGTCACGGTGCATATAAACCTCCTGCTCGTAGCCGCACAAGGTCAGCACTCCTGCAAAGAGATCATCCTGCACGATAATGGAATTGGGG
Organism: Clostridia bacterium; assembly: GCA_017452335.1. Lineage (GTDB taxonomy): Bacteria > Bacillota > Clostridia > Oscillospirales > CAG-272 > UBA11512. The sequence goes on along the minus strand of JAFTMP010000272.1, from coordinate 4,103 downwards.
TCGATCTTTAGCAGATCCGAACCTTTGTCTTCCGTTCCCCGTCCTGTTTCCAAAAACGATTCTTCCACTACCCGATAGCTCGACGCCCGGTCGAGGATCTCTTCGTATACCTTTTGCGGGTATTCGGTAGGAATCAGATATACCGTTTTTTCGCCATCCTTGACCGTCAGTGCCTCACCTTGTACTTGATCGGATAATCTGTAAAAATGATTTTCGGGGAGTATCGTATATTTTCTCATGCTTTGAAATCCTTTCTGTTGTGGGTCGGAATTCTTCAAATATAACCGTTTGTACACGATATTTGAAGGAGACTTTTTTCAAGGCTTTCCAAAAACTTTAAATGCACCAAACTACCGTTTGGCAAGAAAATTTTTGGAATTCTTAATTATTCCGCGGCAAAAGTATTTTTGCCGCCATCAAAAGTTTTTGAAGGGAGTTTGAGGGGGACTTTTTTCAAAAAGTCCCCCTCAAGAACCTAATAATTACTCAAAATTATATCTCAGCACAGGAGTTCTTGCGGCGCGTACATCGTCAAGACGTCTCACGGGGGTCTTTACAGGTGCGTCGTGCAGTGCCTGGGGATTTTCATAAGCCAGCTTCTTTAACTCCTTAAAGACAGCCACAGCCTCGTCCAGCATTTCCTTGGGCTCTGTTTCGGTGGGCTCGATCATCAGTGCCTCGTGCACGATCAGAGGGAAATACATGGTGGGGGGATGGATGCCGTGATCAAGCAAGCCCTTTGCAAGATCCAATGCGGAGATACCGGTCTCCTTGTGGAACTTGTCTAAAGTGAGCACGAATTCATGCATGCAGATCACATCGTAAGCAAGATCAAAGTCATCCTTGAGGCAAGCCTGCATATAGTTTGCGTTGAGCACTGCATTCTTTGCCGCCTCGGGAATGCCTTCCTTGCCCAGGGTGAGGATATAGGTCAGCGCCTTCACTACAACAAGGAAGTTGCCGCCAAACGCCTTCACCTCGCCAAAGGATTTTTCTGCCTTGCCCGAGGTGTAGCATCCGCAGGGCTTCTTGTTTACGCGGATACCCGGTAAGAAGGGTGCAAGGAATGCCTTGCATCCAACGGGGCCAGATCCGGGACCGCCGCCGCCGTGGGGGGTGGAGAAGGTCTTGTGCAGGTTGAAGTGGATGCAGTCAAAGCCCATGTCGCCGGGACGCACCACGCCCATGACAGCGTTTAAGTTTGCGCCGTCGTAGTAGCAAAGTCCGCCTGCATCGTGGACGATCTTGGTGATCTCTAAAATATTCTTATCAAATACACCAACGGTGTTGGGGTTGGTAAGCATCAGACCTGCGGTGTCCTCGCCGACAGCGCCGCTAAGTGCCTCCAAGTCCACGCATCCGTCAGCACCCGAGGGGATGTTGACGATCTCAAAGCCGCACATCACGGCAGAGGCGGGGTTGGTACCATGGGCGGAGTCGGGCACGATGATCTTCTTTCTGTTGGTGGCGCCGATGCTCTCAAGATAGCTCTTGATGAGCAGAAGACCGGTGAATTCACCGTGTGCGCCTGCCGCGGGCTGCAGAGTTACATTGTCCATGCCGGAAATTTCGGCAAGGCTCTCTTCGATCTTGTAAAGCACCTCAAGGCATCCCTGGGAGTTCTTGTCGCCCTGCAGAGGATGCACGCCCACAAAGCCGGGCAGTGCCGCCGCTTCTTCGTTGACCTTGGGATTGTACTTCATGGTGCAGGAGCCCAAGGGGTAGAAGCCGTCGTTTACACCGTGTACACGCTTTGCGATCTCGGTGTAGTGTCTGGACAGCTCATTTTCAGAAACATGGGGCAGATACAGCTTGCCCTCTCTTTCAAATCCTTCAAGAGTAACTTCGGGCACATCGCATGCGGGCATTAAGCACAGTGCCTGTCCTTCATTTCCCCGTTCAAATATCAGTTTCATGCCAGTACCTCCTTTACGATCGCTACGGCGCGGTCAAGCTCTGCCTTGCTCACCTTTTCGGTCACGCACCAAAGCACGCCCTTTTCGGTTTCAAGACCGCCCAGAATCCCCGCGTTTTCAAGAGCGGAGAGCACTTCGGCGCTCTTTGGCAGGGTGGTTACGAATTCATGGAAATAGGGCGCATCATATACAAGCTCCACGCCCTCGATCTTGGTCAGCTCGCTTGCGAAGTAGTGCGCCTTGGAGGTGCACAGCTTTGCCGCCTGCTTTAAGCCTCCTTCGCCCATTGCGGACAGATATACGCTGGCAGTCAGCGCGCAAAGAGCCTGGTTGGAGCAGATGTTGGAGGATGCCTTTTCTCTTCTGATATGCTGTTCTCTTGCCTGCAGAGTGAGCACGAAACCGCGCTTGCCCTCCACATCAACCGTTTCACCAACGATTCTGCCGGGGAGCTTTCTCTGCATAGCGGTTTTTGTTGCCATAAAGCCAAGGTAGGGACCGCCGAAGGCGATGGGCATACCAAGGGGCTGACCTTCGCCTACTGCCACATCAGCGCCGTATTCTGCAGGGGTCTTGCAGATCGCCAAAGAAATGGGGTTGCAGCACAGCACGTATTTGGCGCCTGCCGCGTGGGTTGCCTCAGCAAGAGCGGTGCAATCTTCCATAATGCCGTAGAAGTTGGGCTGCTGGGAAAGGAAGCACGCCGCGTCGGCACCCATAGCTGCCTTCAGTGCTTCGATATCGGTCTTGCCGTCCTTTTCGGGGATCACGGTCAGGTCGGTACCTGCCGCGGAGCAGTAGGTTCTTACAACCTCCAAATACTGGGGGTTGACCGTTGCGGAGATATACGCCTTGGTCTTTTTGCGCTCCTTGCACATAGCAACAGACTCTGCCATAGCGGTAGCGCCGTCGTAAACTGATGCATTGGACACGTCCATGCCGGTCAGCGAACAGATCATGGTCTGATATTCAAAAATGCTTTGCAGAATACCCTGGCTGATCTCTGCCTGGTAGGGGGTGTATGCGGTAACGAGCTGTTCCTTGCTTGTTACGCTCTTCACGATGGCGGGGATATAGTGGTCGTATGCGCCCGCACCGCGCAAAATGGTCTTAAAAACCTTGTTTTTCTCGGAAATAGCGGTCATTTCTCCGCTGACTTCCAGCTCGGACTTGCCTTGGGGCAACTTCAGATCTTTTACCAGCATTTCGGCGGGCACTGCCGCATACAGCTCTTCAATAGAGGAAACGCCGATTTTTTGCAGCATCTCCGCACGCTCGGACATGCCGGAAGGTACATAGCTTCCCATGTGTATCATCCTTTCTTTGTATCAAATACCTAAATTTACCTTTTATAAAACCAACAGCGCCGTCCAGGCGCTGTTGGAATACCATTATTGATTTTCAACGAATGCTTCGTATTCTTCAGCAGAAAGCAGTTCAGCGGTATCCTCGATATCGGTTACCTGAATGAGCCATGCATCATAGGGGGTCTCGTTGATGAGAGCGGGCTGGTCAGCCACTTCATCGTTTACAGCTACAACGGTAGCGGTAACGGGAGAGTTTACGTCGGAAACAGCCTTTACAGACTCAACGTCTGCAAATGCTTCGTCAGCAGTTACGGGGTCGCCTTCTGCGGGCAGGTTGACGAATACCAGGTCGCCAAGCTCAGACTGTGCAAAATCAGTAAGACCCACGTAAGCGGTGCCGTCCTCGTTCTTCTTCAGCCATTCGTGGCTCTTGGTGTAAAGCAGTTCCTTGGGATTGTTCATTTTGATCCTCCGATAAAATAGAATTTATTTGTATTTAATTGGATTTGCCAAATAACAGATCTTGCCGATCTTACGCTTCTTTTGCGGGCTTCTTGTAGAAGGGCAGCTTGATCACTTCCGCGTCGATCTTTCTGCCTCTCACGTCTACCTGCACCTGCTGACCAACGGTGGCATATTCCACAGGCACGAACGCCATAGCGATCGCCTTGCCGATGAAGGGGCAGTGTGTACCCGAGGAGACCCAACCGATCTTAGTTTCGCCCACGTAAACATCGCAGTGCTCTCGTGCAATACCTCTGCCGGTGATCACAAGACCCACTCTCTTGATGGCGGGCGCGCCCTTTGCCGCGATAGCAGCCTTGCCGATAAAGTCGGGCTTGTCCATCTTCACAAAGAAGCCGATGCCCGATTCCTTGGG
>JAFTMP010000271.1 GCA_017452335.1 Clostridia bacterium | reverse complement strand
TCGCCCATGCCCCAGCTTGAAGGAGTGTCTCCCATTTCAAAGACGATCTGCCCCCCTGCCCTTAACTGCTCGTGGGTAAAATAGAGCTTGTCGTGGCTTGCGCCGTTAAAGGTGCAGGACTGAATATACACATTCTTTTTCGAGTTGTTCTTGGCGATCACCGTCAGCGTTTTGCCGTTGTCCATCTTTAAGCTCAACTTTTCAAAGAGGGGCGAGGTGATGATATACTCTCCCGATGCCATGTTATAAGGATAAAGTCCCATGGCACAAAGAATATACCAAGCGGACATTTCGCCGTTATCCTCATCTCCGGGGTAGCCCTGCCCGATCTCCGAGCCCACGTACACGTGGTGGAGCACCTCTCTTGTGTATTTTTGCATCATATAGGGCTTGTCGGTAAAGGCATAGGTAAAGATCACGTGGTGGGCAGGCTGGTTGTTGTGCTCATACTGCCCCATTTTCACCTCTTTAAATTCGCAGATCTCGTGGCCTACCCCCTCCACCACCTTGCGCATCGCCTCGATGCTGTCATCAAAGAGGGCATCTAATTTTGCAGAAAGGGCTTCCTTGCCCCCGTAAAGGTTGCAAAGACCCTTGCCGTCAAACACTGCGGGGAAGGCATTGACCCAGCCGATGGACTCGGTGTAGTCATCCATGGGACCCGTCCAGGCGGCGGGATCGTAGTTGTCCTTATCGGCAGACCAGACGCCCTCCTCCGATTTGCCCATGAAAAAGCCCACCTCGGGGTTGAAGAGCAGAGGATATTTTAAGCATCTGCTCTTATAATACTCCGCCTCTGCGGAAAGACCCAGCTTTTCTGCCATGCGGTATAGACCATAATCGTTGATATACCCTTCAATGGAGGAGGAGTAGCCCTCGCCCACGCTGTTGGGGATAAATCCCTTAAAGGGGAAGGTGTTGCAGGAGGGTCTGCCGCCCCGCGCCATGTCGGAGGAGAAGGCAGAGGCGTTTTTGATCATGGATGCCCACGCCTCTTCCTTGTTGAAGGGAATGTTTTTCACGCACGCATCGGCAAAGATCACGTCACTGGAGGTGCCCACCATGCAGTTTACCCCTCCGGGGCAGGTCCAACGGGGCATCCAGCCCCCGTCGATGTAGTGCTGCACCATGCCGTCAAGCAGCTCGCTGTCGTGCCCTTCATCAATAAGGGAATACGCCCCCCACACGGTGCGGTAGGTATCCCAGAAGCCGTTGGTCACATAAAGCCTTCCTTCTACCCGCTCCCCGCCCTTGCGGTGGGGGGAGGCATACGCCCACTTGGGCTCTTCGCTTGTGCCCTCGTTTTCGGCGTGGAGATTGGGGTAGATATACATTTTATAAAGAGAAGAATAGAACTTCACCTTTTCGGTGTAGCTTGCTCCCTCAATGGTGAATTTGGAAAGGAGCTCATCCCACCGCGCCTGCGCACGGCGGGCAACATCCTCAAAGCCCTCCTCTTCCCCGATTTCAAGGGCGAGGTTGTGTGCCGCCTGCTCGTAACTGAGAAAGGAGGTTGCCAGCTTGAAGGTTACCACATTGCAGGAGGCATCAAAGCAAAGAATTCCCTTCTTTTCTCCGATCACCGAGGCGCTCTTATAGGGTTTATCCAAGCGTCCGCAGATAAACAGCGGCACCGAGCCTGCCGAGCAGTGGTTGGATTTTGCCTTAAAGGATACGCCGTCGCCTTCAAAATACAGCTCACCCGCCGCCCACAGGCAATCGAAGATCAAATTGCGGTTTTTTGCCCCCTCGGGGAAGGTGATGCGGAAATACACCGAGTGGCTTTGGGGTGTTACTTCCATTTTCACGCCCGCCGCAGGGCTTCCTTCGTTAAAAAGCACCGAATAATGGTGGGCGCGGGGCACCTCGTTTTGGTGGGTAAAGGCGCTTCTGCGGGCAGAGGAAGAAATCTGCTCTTCAAGGATGCCCTCGGTGCCTGCCAATGTGTCAATGCTTGTGTTTGCCATCACCTGCCAGGTGCCGTAGCTTCCAAGCCAAAAATGGGGCAGATGCATCACCGAGATGGAATCCAGATAATTGTTGTCTCTGTTCTGCTGATAGTTGTAGCAGGCGTTGGATTTGCTGATATCGGTAACAGGGGAATAGAAGTTAAAGCCGTTGGGTACCGACACCGCAGGGGTACAGAGTCCTCTTGAAAAAGCGCTGTCATTGTTGGTGCCTCTTAAAATGTTGATATAATCGGAGAGGTGCTCATACTGTACCTCGGGGCGCTGTGCGATCTTCAGATCATCAAAGAAGGCAATAAAGCGGGAGGCATCCTCGGCGCCATCCATTTCAAAAAGCACGCAGATCTGCTCAATACTCTTGCCCTGCGCCACTGCGCCAAGGGCACATTCAATATAGTTCCACTGGGCAGTGACCAAACACTTGCCCTCTACCTGCCCTACGGGGGTAAGGGGATTGCCGTTTTGGTCCTGCGCGCCCAGCTCTGAAAGATAACTGCCATCGGTGAATTTCAGATCCACAGTCAAGCGGCAGGAGGTATATTCATAGTCATAAGCATCAATATCGAAAAGTCCGGGGAAAAGCACGTAGGACAGAACCGTGTCGTCACTCACGGGAATGTGCAGGTCTTTAAACAGCACGTTGCGGGCACGAGTGTGAGCGGCAGAGGTCTGCGCGCCGTACACAGATAGACACCGCTTGCCCGTCCAAGCACCGGGGTGGTTGCAGTCGGTGCGGATAGGTCCAAAATCCACCTTACTCACCATGCCTGCCTGCACTTCGCTTTGCTTTACAGTGTTTTCCGTGCACTCTTGCCCAAACAGCGAAAGTCCGCCAAGCTGGGTATAAACGGCGCCGTTTTTTTGAAGGGCTGTGAGCTTGTACCACAAATAGGGGGTGTCGTTTTCCAGGTCAAAAAGCTTGTGCTCAAAGCGTGCCGAAAAGGAAACACCTGTTTTTTCATCAAGAAGCACCCAATTCTCCCCATCAGCAGAGCCGAACAGGGCAAATTCCGAAGGGTCGCGGGCAGGAAAATCATTGGCACTGACCAATTCCCAGCGCTTCACTGCCGTTTGCTCCTTTAAGGCAAAGATCACCTCGAAATCAGGGCGGCGCACCAAAAATTTACTGCCGTCCTCCCCGTCAAAAAGATTATATTTGCACTCATGCCCCCAAAAATCGGGCGTGCCGCAAATGCTCTCATGATCTACCGCAAGTCCTCTTGAGGGAATGATATAGTCGGTGTGCACCACCGAGCACAGCCCCTGCTCCTCTGTATAGGACTCCAAAAGCCCGTCTGTCTGTTCCTTTTCAAAGGATGTAAAAAATAAGATCTTCTCTTCCATACTGCTCACCTTTTTACGCACTGCGCTGAATTATATTTGTAAAGCGAGTTTACTATTGATTGTATCATAACAGATTTTCATGCCCTTGTCAAGAGCACACGAAGACTTTTACGTTTTTTCTTTGAAAAAGAAAAAACAGGAGTTGTCTTCGCTACTGCACAACACCCCCTGTTTATTCCTCTGGCACCTTCCGCTGCCTGTAACACTCAATAATTTCCACAATCGACGCGATCTCTCTGTCACTAAGTCCCTGTACCGATACCGCCGCAGTATCGGGCAGGTCCAAAAGATAGTCGGTGGAAACGTGAAAAAACACTGCCAATTCCACAACGTACTGGGTAGAGGGCACAGAAATACCCATTTCCCAAGCATTCACCCCCGAACGGGTAATGCCCAATTCTCTTGCCAACTCTGCTTGCGTAAGACTGTTCTTTTCACGCAGGATCTTGATCTTATCCGATATCACAAGACCGCCTCCCCTCACAATTACATTGTACAGTATAAAATGTGATATCGCATTATCAAAATGATATTTTCGCTTGACATCAATAAAATATTGTGATATTATGAATATAGGATGTGCTTTTTTTGAAATTTTATTCCAAAAAAAGCACCCTGTTCTATTTTAAAATAGTTTGATACAAGGAGGGTTTCATGAAAAAACAAACTATTCTGGCAATTTCCATTTGCGTTTTGCTTCTTCTTTCTTCTTTCGCGCTGT
>JAFTMP010000270.1 GCA_017452335.1 Clostridia bacterium | reverse complement strand
CGAGGACGAAAAGAAAGCAGAGCTTCTTTGGAGCTTTGGCAGCGAGCTTGCCACCCTGCTCATCGTTTCCGAGGCAACCGTGGTAAAGGCAGCCGCACCCGAAGGAGCGCTCATCGGTCAGAGCGGTATTGCGGCGCTGGCACAGGCGGCAGACGGCTGCAAGTGCGACCGTTGCTGGACAGTGGTGAAGGAAGGACAGAGCACGGAGGACGGCGGGTTCCTGTGCATCCGTTGCCTTGAAAACATCGGATAAATATGAAAAAACCAATTGTTAATAAAGTAGTTTTATGCTGTTGCTTGGGCGTGCTGATTCCCCTGCTTGACCATCTGACAAAGTTTCTTGTAAGAACCTTTATGGATGTGGGGGACAGCATCCCCGTCATCAAAAATTTCTTCCATCTCACCTACGTGTTAAACGACGGCATGGCGTTTGGCATGGCAGGGGATAATATGCGCTGGGTCTTCATGCTGCTCACCCCCGTTTCGCTCATTGCCATCACGGCGTATCTGGTGTATTATTTTAAAAAGCTGGATACCCTTTCCTGCGCGAGTCTCACCATGATCCTCATGGGCGGGGCATCCAACATGGTGGACCGCATCTTCTTCATCAACTTAGACCCTGCAAGCAGTGGGCTGTTTGACGGCAGAGTGGTGGATATGCTTGACTTCTGCGGCATTTGGAACGCTGTCTTTAACGTGGCAGACTCCTTCGTGGTAGTGGGCGTGTTCCTCTTCCTCTTCGCCTTTATCAGAAACGATCTGAAGGAAGCAAAAGCCAAAAAGCGTGCTCTGCAGTCCCAAGAGGGTGCACAAGTGCAGGAAGAATCGGCAGACAACAGCCAAAAGGACGAACAACATGACTAAGCAATACGCAACCGTCCCCGAAGAGCTTGCTGGCGGACGGCTCGATGCCGCCGCGGCAGAGCTTTTTAACCTTACAAGATCGGCAATACAAGGGCTGATCGAAAAGGAAGCGCTGACGGTAAACGGCAAGAGCTGTGATAAAAAATACAAGCTAAAGAGCGGGGACGAGCTGTGTCTATCCCTGCCCGACCCCGAGCCTTGCGACGTTATGCCCCAAAATATCCCCCTTGAGATTGTATACGAGGACGAGCATCTTGCGGTGGTCAACAAAGAAAAGGGCATGGTGGTCCATCCCGCACCGGGCAACCCCGACGGGACGCTTGTCAACGCCCTGCTCTATCATCTTGACAGCCTTTCGGACATTAACGGGGTGCTTCGCCCCGGGATCGTGCACCGTATTGACAAAAACACCAGCGGACTTCTGATGGTTGCCAAAAATGACAAGGCGCACCTGCATTTAAGTGAGCAGATCAAGGAGCATTCCTTTTTCAGACAGTACGAATGCATTGCCCTTGGCAGAATGAAGGAGCAAACGGGGGAAATTGACGCCCCCATCGGGCGCCATCCCGTAAAAAGACAGCAGATGGCGATCGTGAAGGACGGCAGGCAGGCGCGCACCCGCTACGAGGTGATCGCCGAATATAACGGCTTTTCTCACCTGAAATGCACCCTTTACACAGGGCGCACCCATCAGATCCGCGTCCATTTATCAAGCATCGGGCATCCGATTCTCGGCGACAGCCTTTACGGAGGGGGAAATACCCCCTTTGAAAAAAAGCACGCCGCCCTGCTTTCAGAGCAGACCCTGCACGCCAAGACCCTTGGCTTCGTGCATCCCGCAACGGGAGAATATATGGAGTTTACCTCCGACCTGCCCGACTATTTTAAAAGGGTGCTTGAAATTTTGAAAAACACGTAATTTTTTCGGGAAGAAACTTTTTATAAGAGTTGCAAAGCAACTCAAGATTTCCCCCGTACCCCCTTCAAAAATTTTGGAGGGATTAGGCTTATTCTTCACTATTACTTCAACTATACCTTTGGTCTGCACTCATTTGTGCACAAGAAAGGAGTTTTCACCTATGGAAAAACCCAAGTTTTATCTAACCACCGCCATTGCCTACGCTTCAAGAAAGCCCCACATTGGCAACACTTATGAGATCATTCTCGCTGACGCCATCGCCCGCTATAAAAGACAGCGGGGCTATGACGTGCATTTTCTGACGGGTACCGACGAGCACGGTCAGAAGATCGAGGATCTTGCAAAGGAAGAGGGCATTACCCCCAAGGAATATGTGGACAAGGTTGCCGCACAGATCAAGGAGATCTGGGACGGCATGAACACCACCTATAACCGCTTCATTCGCACCACCGACGAGGATCACGAGAGAGTGGTTTCTCACATCTTCCAAAAGCTCTATGATCAAGGCGACATTTATAAAAACGAATACGAGGGCTGGTACTGCGTACCCTGCGAGTCCTTCATCACCGATTCTCAGCTCAAGGAGGGCAAATGCCCCGACTGCGGCAGAGACGTGACCCGCACCAAGGAAGAGACCTACTATTTCAAGATGACCAAGTACGCCGACCGCCTCATCAAGCACATTGAAGAGCACCCCGGCTTCATCGAGCCCGAAAGCCGCAAGAAGGAGATGCTCAACAACTTCCTTCTGCCGGGTCTGCAGGATCTGTGCGTATCCAGAACCTCCTTTAAGTGGGGCGTACCCGTTCCCTTTGATGAAAAGCACGTCATTTACGTGTGGATCGACGCTCTTTCCAACTACATCACCGGTCTTGGCTACGATGTAAACGAGCAGGGCGAGCTGTATAGCAAATATTGGCCCGCCGACGTGCACATCATCGGCAAGGATATCCTCCGCTTCCACACCATCTATTGGCCCATTATGTTAATGGCATTGGGTCAGCCCCTGCCCGAGAAGGTCTTCGGTCATCCCTGGCTGCTGTCTGGTATGGACAAGATGAGCAAGTCCAGAGGCAACGTGCTGTATGCCGATGATCTTGCCGCCAAGTTTGGCGTGGACGGCGTGCGCTACTACGTGCTTGCCGAAATGCCCTACGGGTCAGACGGCACCATCTCTTATGAAAACATCATCAAGAGATACAACACCGACCTGGCAAACAACCTCGGCAACCTCTTTTCCCGTACCCTTTCCATGACCGAAAAGTATTTCGGCGGCGTCATCCCCGCACCCACCGCGGCAGGGGAATTTGACGATGATCTGAAGGAAACCTGCAAGAAGTGCCTTGAAAAGTACGAGCAGGCAATGGACACCTACCACGTGGCAGATGCCCTGGAGGAGCTGTTTACCATGCTTCGCCGTGCCAACAAGTATATCGACGAGACCACCCCCTGGACCCTTGCCAAGGACGAAGCAAACAAGGAGCGTCTGGGCACCGTCCTTTATAACCTGCTGGAAACCCTGCGCCTTGCCGCAGTTGCCCTTTCTCCCTTTATGCCCGCAAGCTGTGAAAAGATCCTCTCCTCCTTGGGTAGCGACATTCCCACCGACTACGAGAGCCTTTCCACCTTTGGCGGCGTGAAGGCGGGTGCGCCTCTTGCAAAGGCTGTAATTCTCTTTGCCCGCATTGACGAAAAGAAGTTCCTTGAGGAAATTGAAAAGGAAGCAGCAGAGAAGGCGGCAAAGGAAGCCCCCGAGCCCCAGGTTGAAAAACCCGAGCAGATGCCTCTCATTGAGTTTGACGACTTCATGAAGGTGGAGATCCGTTGCGCAAAGATCCTTTCGGCAGAACCTGTGAAGAAGGCAAAGAAGCTGTTGAAGCTGCAGGTGGATCTTGGCTACGAGCAAAGACAGGTGGTTTCGGGCATTGCAAAATACTACAAGCCCGAGGAGCTCATCGGCAAAAAGGTGGCGCTGGTTTGCAACCTCAAGCCCGCAGTGCTTTGCGGGGTGGAGAGCAACGGCATGATCCTTGCCTCCGGCGAAGAGGATGTGAAGGTGCTCTTCCTTGACGACACCACCGCCCTTGGGGCGCGTGTCCGCTGATGCGCCTTTATGACACCCACGCCCATTATAACGACGGCAAATTTGAAGACTACGAAGGGGGCGCCTCGGCGCTCCTTTCTCATCTTCATGAACACGAGGGCGTGGACTTTGTTTTAAATGCCGCCACGAGTCTTGAAAGTTGCAAGCAGGTGCTTGCCCTTGCAGAAGAATTTGATTTTTGCTACTGCGCCCTGGGGATCCACCCCGAGGACTGCGGCAAAGAAAAAAGCCCCGAAGAAGCGGTAAACGCTCTGCGGGAGCTGTTAAAGCATAAAAAAGCCCTTGCCGTTGGCGAGATCGGGCTGGACTACTATTGGGAGGAAAACCCGCCGAAGGAAACCCAAATCGCCTATTTTGAAGCGCAGATGGCGCTGGCAAGAGAGCTTTCCCTGCCCGTGGTCATTCACGACCGCGAGGCGCACGGCGATGTGTTCGATATCCTTTCCCGCTATCCCGATGTGACGGCGGTCCTGCACTCCTACTCGGGCTCGCCCGAAATGGCGCGCCAATACCTGCAAAACCCCAACCGTTATATCTCCTTTTCGGGGGTGCTGACCTTTAAAAACGCGGTGAAAACGGTGGAAACGGCAAAGATCGTGCCTGTCTCCCGCATCCTTTCGGAAACCGATTGCCCCTATCTTGCCCCCGTGCCCTACAGAGGAAAAATGAATCACTCGGGCTACATGGCAAAAACGGTGGAAAAGCTCTCGGAGATCAAGGGCATTCCTGTGGAAGAGCTGGCAGAGGTCCTTGAAGAAAACGCTAAAAGGGTGTTTGGGCTGTAAACCATTACCGATTCAAACAAAAAGGTTCAACATCAGATTTATGTAAAGCATCCGATGTTGAACCTTCATTTTTATAGATCCTCTGAAGAAAGATCACGATCCCATTATCTCTAAAAAAGGAAGTATGAAGATCGAGCCGGTCAATACCAGCGAAAAGACTACTACCGCGATATACACCCCACTAAGCAACAGCCCGATAATACCGCCTACCAAGCCAACGGCAGAAAAGGTATCCAATTTTCCATTCCGTTTTTTGTATTTTATCACTCGAATAATCGCAAACAAACCCAAGAAAAAGCACGGTAGGGAAAGAACCACCCCAAAAATCACAGAAAGAATGGAAGAAAGTAAGCCGCAAACCAAAGCACTTGTGTTTTTATCCACAATGGGTGCACTGCTTTGATTCAGTTGATTCAGTTCATTCTGTTCCATTTGATCCTCCATCCATTATCTTAAAAATTCCCAAAAAGCATCTTGATGGCAAAATCAAAGCGCACGCTGAAGTCCTCTTCAACGCCCCCTTCCATCAGCGCATCGAAAATACCGCCCAGCACGCCGAAGATACCGCTAAAGAAGTCTGAAATCGCCGAAACAACGCACAGACCCAGCACGATTGCCGAGATGATCACTGCCGCAACGCCCTTGTCGCTAAAGCTGCCCGTCTGCTTCTTATGCCGCAACGCCAGCACCAGGGAGACGATTGCCAGCACCACTGCCGCAAGCGCGGGCAGTCCGCCCATACAGCAACAGCCAAACCAGCTATCCATCAGATAACAGCCAATGGCAACGCACCCCAAAATGAGGGCAATGTGATCCCGCCCCTTTTTTTCGGGCTGCCGGGGGAGTTCTTCCCCTGCGGGGGTATAGTAAAAATTCTGCTGTGCAGGTGCGGTTGGTTCATCCTGTACCGGCATCTCTTCTGCTTTTTCTTCTACAACTTCTTCTGTAACTTCTTCTGTAGCTTTTTCTACAGCATCTTCTGCAATTTCATTAAAATTCTGACGATCTTGATCCATAATTCCTCCTATTTCTTTACAGCCCCAACAGCACGGGGGCAAAATCCAAAATAACATCCCATAAAAGTCCCGATTGCTCAAGTGTAAGCAACAATGCCCACAAACAGACTGCACAAGCCATGATTTGTGCAAGAAGCAACATCACCGATTGATACAGCGCCCAGATCCCGCAGATCAACCCCGCGAGTCCCTTGCCGCTCAAAGACTGCCCTTGCTTGTGCGCCTTGATGGCAACAATAATGGCAACGATACTCAAGATCGGGGCGGCAATGCCAAAAATCCCGCCAAACAGATAGCCCATCCAACTGCACATCATATAACAGCCGATGGCGGCGATGCCCAAAATCATGACAAGCTGATCCTTGCTCTTCCCCTCGGGCGCAACCTCGTTCTGTACGGTTTCGTTCATACTACCCCTCCTTTGGTTCGTTTCTTATCTTAAGTGTATCACCCCTTGGGCTTTTTGTCAAGTACACTTTGCAGGCATCTTCAAAAATTCGCCCCGATCCCCCTTGCGCGAAGCGCTTTTCTGTGCTATACTGGACCACAGGAAGGAGGGGAAGGGAATGAAAAAAAGAAAACCGTCGGGGCTTTTTTGGCTCGTCCTCTTTCATGTCGCACTGCTGCTCTTCACACTGCTGTTTTTGCTTTTGCTGGACACCCCCTTCATCGGGTTGCTGGTATCGGACGAGTGCGAAATTTGGAACAACCATTTTTACTGCCCCGGGTGCGGCGGCAGCAGGGCTGTGCGCGCCCTTGCAGGCGGGCACATTCTTGAAAGCCTGCGCTACAACCCCAACGTCCTGCTGTGGCTCATCATGCTGTTTTACATTGACCTGCGCACCGTAATAGACTATATCAAAGCAAAAAAAGGAGGAAAAGTGCCCCCCGCTCTGCCCCATTTAAAATGGTGGATGCTTTGGGTCGTGTTAGCCGTGCTCCTCGGCTATTGTCTCATTCAAAATCTGCTCCTTATCTTTTTTGGCATCGACCTCATCGGCGACCACGCCGCCTTTTGGGTCCGATAGCGGGCAAGAGCAAAATCATCCAATAAAAAATCGCCGACAGCAACGGTGGCTCTTAATAAGGATGTTATCTAAAACAACCGATTGAGAGTACAAAAAGCCATAGTATATAGCTCGCTTGAGTTTTATACTATGGCTTTTGTCATCACTTATTTCTTTTTATATCTCATACAGGGTCTTCCGCCTGTTTCGTAGTCGATCTCGGAGAGCAGAACACCTTTTTCGGTCAAGTAATTCAAATACCTTCTAACAGTAACACCCGTTAATCCAATACATTCTGCGATCTCATCACCCGTCATCCATTTTGATGGGTGTTTTTTCATTTCATCGAGAATTATTTGCGAAGTTTTTTCTTGTATCCCCTTGGGAAAAAGCTCCCCGCTTTTTTTGTGGGTATTTTCAATGATATAATCGATACTCTTTTGGCTCAGAGTATCCACGTCCTTGAAAGCATCATGATGCGAAACAAATTTATCAAGAGCGATGCGGAAGCGGTCGTAGGTAAAGGGCTTGACGAGATAATCCACCACGCCGAGATGGAGAGCTTCCTCCAAGGATGCGCGATCATTCGCCGCCGTCACCATAATAATATCAACCGATTTCTTGTTTTTTCGTATTTGGCGTAGCGTTTCAAAACCGTCCATCAGTGGCATATAGACATCCAAAACAATCAGATCAACATCGTTATTTTCAACATATTCAATCGCGCTTTTGCCGTCCTTACATTTTCCCACAACGCGGAAGGCTTTGTTGCGGTTCACATACTGCTCATTGATCATTGACACCATCGGATCATCCTCAACGATCAAAACCTTATAGTACATAGCTGCACCTCCTTATTTGTCAAATGTCACGGTGATTAATGTTCCCGTGCCGTATTGTGAGTCAAGCAGAATTTCGCCGCCGAGATTTTCCACCAAACGCTTAACCTGATAAAGCCCCGTGCCTCTGCCTTCGCCTTTGGTAGAATAGCCGTTCTCAAACACCCTATCCTTGTTTTCTTCTTTAATGCCAACGCCCGTATCGTTTGCGGTGATCAAAAGTGCATTTGGCTTTGAATAAATTCCGAAAAGCAGTTCTTTTGGGTTTTCAAGGTCGGAATTCGCCTCGTTCATCGCATCAAAGGCATTGTCGATGAGATTGCCGATAATCGTAACTAACGTTTCGGTCGGTATCGGATAATCGCTTTTCGAGAATACAGAGCCTTCCTGCAAAATGAATTTCACGTTCAGCTCGGATGCTCTTGCCGTTTTACCGATCAGCAATGCGGCAACGGCAGGCTCTTTGACCGCCGACATAATCTTGCTTATGGTTTCTCTCTGCACGATGGTAATATTCTCGATATAGGAGGCTGCTTCATCGTACAGTTCCATCTGCAAAAGCCCGAGTATCACGTGCAGCTTATTGGTAAAGTCGTGATTGTTGGCTCGCATAGAGTCCACAAGATATCTCGTACCTGCAAGATCCTCCATCAGCTTGATATATTCCTCGCGGTTATGAAGAATACCGACAGCGCCGATGATTTCTCCGTCTCTGGTGATGGGAATACGGTCTATGAGAAGGTTACTGTTTTGAAGCCTCACATCGTGCGCGCCGAACTCTTTTTCTCCCAAAGAAAGTGTGTTTTCAAATACAGTAGGATCGCAGATGCTTTCAAGCGGTTGACCGACGATATCATTCTCCGCTGAAAGCTCCTTATATCCGAGCATCTTAATCGCAGAGGTATTGATGAATTGCACCGTTCTGCTTTTGTCAATGGCGACCACACCCTCTGCAAGAGATTCCAAGATGTTATCTCGCACTTGATACATTGCGGAGAACACGTCCGGCTCGTAGCCGTGAAGCTTCTTTTT
>JAFTMP010000269.1 GCA_017452335.1 Clostridia bacterium | reverse complement strand
TTCACCATGGGGCGGTCTCTCGCCGTGGGGCGGTCTTACGCCATGAGGCGGTTTACCGCCGTGAAATTGCGGTTCGGAAGGATTAAAAGGGTGTGCTTTGTACGCTTCCTGTTGTTTGGGATCAAAGTCGGGATGTGCAACGGGGGGATCTTCGCCGACAGGCGCACTTGTGCTTAAATAGCGGTTTGCCTGGGTGGAGAAAAGGGTATAGTAATCACCCTTTGCCGCCATTAGACTTTGATGGTCGCCCATTTCGGTGATCTCACCGTTTTTTAATACAATGATCTTATTTGCCACCGTTGCACTGGACAGACGGTGGGAAACAAAGACTGTGGTCTTGTTCTTGCGCAGCATGTCAAACTGGTTGAAGATCTCCTGCTCTGCCAGCGGGTCAAGAGAGGCGGTGGGTTCGTCCAGAATGAGGATATCGGAATCGGCAAAGAAGGCGCGGGCAACCGAGAGCTTTTGCCACTGTCCGATGGACAGCTCGGCGCCATCCTTTTCAAAATAGCGCATCATGGGGGTATCGTAGCCCCTTTTCATTGCGGAAATAAAGACATCGGCACCCGAAAGCGTGCCTGCTTTTTTTACTGCCTCAAGATCCTCTGCTCTGTCAATATCTCCGAAGGAAATGTTTTCCTTTGCCGTGACTGCATATTTGCCAAAGTCTTGGAAGATGATGCCGTACAGCTTGTAAAGCTCACTGACCTCGTATGTACGGATATCCTTTCCGTCCAGCAGGATCACCCCTTCGGTGGGATCGTAAAGACGGGTAAGGAGCTTGATGAGGGTGGTCTTTCCTGCGCCGTTCAGACCCACCAGCACCACGGTGTCTCCCGGCTCCAAGACCAAGTTGATGTTTTTTAACACCATTTTGTCACTTCCGGGGTAGGAGAAGGAGACATTTTTTAATTCGATCCGATGACCGGTGTGCCGTGTCACAGGCGTGGGTGTTTCGGCAATGCATTTCACCGTCTGCTCTTCATTCATAAAGAGCACTAAATTGTCGATGAAAAGCGTACCTTCGTAGATGGAGGCGGAGAGGGAGATGAGTCCCGAAACGGCGCCGGAGATAGAGTTTAAGGCGCTTGTATACATGGAATAGCTGCCGATCTGCGTGATGTTCGTGGCGATCATATAGATCAGTACGCTTTTTGTGCCCGCAGAGGCAAGGGAAAGTCCCAGATTACAGCCGTTTTCCTTGTAGATCAGCTTTTTAATGCCTTTATAGTAGTCTTTAAAGACCTCGCTGTAGCGTGTGATGAAGAGGTCGGAAAGGTTAAAAAGGCGCAGCTCCTTGACCAGATCCTTGTTTACCAAGGTGTTGCTGTAGTAAGAAAGCTTTCTTCTGTCCTTGCTTCTGTGGCGCATATATAAAAAGTTCTTTTTTCTGAAGTGGAAGCTCACTGCCGCAGAGGCGATGGACAGGATCAAATACACGATGGCAAAAATAACGGTGAAGATAAACTGTCCCTCTCCCGAAAAGCTCTTGATCTCGGTGAACAGCCCGATGAGCACTGCCGAGAAGGAGAAGAGCGTGATGATGCGGGAGATCACGTCAAACGCAGAGGAGAGAATGTGGATGGGACGGCTGCCTGCTTCTCTGTTGGCGTTTTCCATGCGCTCGTAAAAGTCGGGCATGTCAAAGGATCCTACATCCACTGTTTTTGCCTTGTGCATGATCTTCAATTTGATGTGATTGGTCACCAGTTCTCCGGAAATGCGAGTGATGGTGCTGTTTAGGGTTGTGATCAGGGTGTGCACGAAGATATAGGCAAACTGTATTAAAAGCGCGGGCAAAAGGTTGACCGTGGGATCGCTGATGCGGTTTACCACGCTTTGAAGCAGATTTGCCGAGATGGCGGCGGAAATTACCGGCACCACGCCGTTAAAGACCGCCATAAAGATCATCATAAAGAGGATCAGCGGCTGGGCTTCAAATACCAATTTGAAGATATATAAGAGCCTGCGGAAGGTTCCGCCGAATACTTTTTTTAGATACGAAGGCACCTCTTTGATGCTTTTGGGCAGTGGTTCCTTCATTTTCTCGCGCATCCCCTCTCCGGGGGGAGGTCCAAAACCGGGTCCCGGTCCCATACTGTTCACCTTGCCCCAATGGGCATCCTTTCTTTTTGTTAGTCTAACAAATAGACAAATACGCGATGCGCCTTTAAGGCGCACCGCGTAACTTTTCATAACTGCGCCCGAAGCGGCGGCTTAAATTTTTCCCTTTCCGAGAACATCCGTTACTCTTTTGAGCGCAGGAGCAAAAAGCACATTGACCAGCAACTCGAAAACGAAGTTTAACCCTGCACAGCCAATGACCAAGAAGTAGATCACAGTCTGTCCGTCGGCTACAAAATTGGCACTCAAGGTATCCGACATGGCAAGTGCCCCCAAAATAAAGATGCCGGTGTTGATCACAGGTGCCAAAACAGACGCCGTATACAGTGCCAAATACTCATTCTTCTTTTTCAGCGCCTTGTATACCAGCCCCGCAATAAGTCCTGCGGCAATGGCTTTGATAAGACAAAGAAGAACGGTGAGGATGGGGTGATCACCCAGCAAAATGGCGGTAAAGGCGTCTTTACCCGACACACCGCCGATGATGGTGATGATTCCAAATACGGCACCCAGCCACGCGCCAGCCCCGGGACCCAGATGCATACCGCCCAGCACGATGGGCAAAAGCACAAGACTTACCGGTGTGGCAAGAAAGGGAAGGGGAATGGCAATGCCCCCCAACTGTAAAATGAGCACGACGGCTGTGAGCACCGCCAGCTCGGTCAAAAAGACCACGTTTGAACGATTTTTGCTTGTTTTCATACAAGCCTCCTTTACTGCCGTTCCGTCCGATTGCGGATACGGCGAAAATAATTTATAATACGCCAAAGGAAAGTAAGGTCTTACAGAATTGCAGAAAGTACCTTCTCTCACAGGGCGTGATTATCCGTTTTTGCGTCCTTTTTTGTTGAACTCGTAAATAGCAGAGAGCCCCTTGAGTGTCAACAACGGCTCGTGTACGGTTTCTTTCGGCAGACACGGCAGGATCAGAGGCGCATAGCCCCCCGTCACGATCAGCGGGGTATCTGCGGGAAGGGAAAGCTTTGCCTTGTAGGTCTTGATGAATCCCGCAAGGGAAAACGCCTGCCCGCGGATCACCCCTGCCCGCATACAATCGGCAGTGTTGGTACCAAGGGCAGAGAGTGCGGTTTCGGCGGGAATATCGGGCAGTAGCTTGGCGCCCCCGAGGGCGTCAAGGCTCATGCCCACCCCGGGAAAAAAGCATCCCCCGCGGTAAGCCCCCTGCTCATCCACTACCAACAGTGTGCTTACCGTTCCAAAGTCGGCAACCAAGCAGGGCGCGCCCTGCTCTTTGAGCGCCCCTGCCGCGTTTGCGGCAAGATCGGCACCCAGCTCCGAGGGATTGTCGATCTTTAGGGCAAAGCCTGTGCGCAGACCCGGACCCACCGTGAGGACCGGCACGTCACACAGCTTTTTAAGGGCTTCCTTGATGGTTTTGGTCAGTGACGGCACCACCGAGCCGATGATGGCACCGTCAATTTGCTGCAGATGTTCTTTTTTTGAAAGACTTCCAAGGAAAAAAGCGTATTCGTCTGCCGTTTTATCGGGATCACTGCCCAGCGCAAAGTGTGCGATTGGTTTTTCCTTTTCGAAAAAGCCTGCCTTGATGGTGCTGTTTCCGATATCAATGGCTAAAAGCATACGTCTCCTCCAAAGGGTTATTTACGAAAATTATTTGCGGATGTGCACGCTGTCGATGCGCTTGTAAGAGGGAAGCGTGCGGTTGAGTGCGTCGATCTTTTCCTTCACCAGCGCAATGCGCTCGCTCTTGCTCATCTGTGCAAGGTTCTCCTGCTCGAGGACCACATCTGCGATCAGCGAAATTTCCGCTCCACCCTGGTCCTTTCCTGCATAAACCTTTGCAGATTTGATGAAGGGCAGTGCGCAAAGATAGGTTTCGATCTCCTCAGGCAGAACGCTCTTGCCGCTCTTAAAGACGATCACGTTCTTCTTGCGTCCCGTAACGTAAAGCTGACCCAGTGCGTTGATCTTTCCAAGGTCTCCTGTGTGATACCAGCCGGAAAGCTCTACTGCTTCCTTGGTGGCGCGGTCGTTCTTGTAATAGCCCATCATGATGGCGTCGCCTCTTGCACAGATCTCGCCCTCGCCGTCTTCGTTTGGATTGTCGATCTTGATCTGCATGCAGGGCAGAAGCACGCCCGCCGAAGCAAAGTCGTTTCTCTTTTCACTGCTGATGGAGATGGAGGACAGACACTCTGTGGTGCCGTATCCTGCAAGCACGGTGATACCGATATCGTCAAAGAAGCGTACGGCATCGGGATTGACGGACGCACCGCCCACGATGATGGTCTCTAACTTCCCGCCCAGCATGTCGTGCAGTGCAGAGAAGAAGGTCTTGCGCTTGTCAATACCCACCTTTCTCATGGCGTGGCTGGTTTTGATCAGCTTTTCCATGGTTTCGGTGCGCCCTTGCTTTTCGATGTTTTGGATGGTCTTCTGCCAGATGTTTTCAACGTAAAGGGGAGGCAGAATGATGAAATCGGGCTTATATTCCTGAATGTTTTTCTGGAAGGTACGCTTGCTTTCGTTTATACAGATGGTTGCATGACCGTGCAGAGAGCTGAGCAATCCATGCACCAGCTCAAAGGTGCGGTCAAAGGACAGGACCGACATGCAGCGGCTGCCCGGTTTTACCAGCTGCATACTGCCGATGATGGCAGAGCGCAGTGCAAACTGGGAGATCATGATGCCCTTCAAGCTGTCAATACTGCCTGCTTTGTAAAGCAACAGACACATGCGCTTGTCGGCAGGGGTCATGGTGCAGTAGGAGAAATCCCCTTCAAGCAAGGTGTTGGCGCCTCTTTCAAGCAGGGCGCTGTAGGAAAGCACCGCTTCCGTTTCCTCATGTTCTTTGGTCTGGAAGCAGATTAGATTTTTCAAATTGGGCAGCTCTTTTCTGTGCTGTTCAAACTGCTCCAAGAAGGTCTTGTCGCAGAACACGGTGGTTGCTTCGCAGTGATTGAGAATATTGGTGATCTCCGCAAAGGGCAGCTCGGTGTCCAGCGGAACGGCTACGCCCTGGGAGCACAGAACACTGAGCAGAACGGTGATATAACGGGGGCTGTTTTCTCCAAGGATCGCCACCGTGCCAAGCCCCCCATCAAGATGGGACAGCGCCGTGCCCAGCGCATTGACTCTGCCAAGCAGCTCGTTGTAGGTGACATCGCGAATGGATCCCCGTTCCTTGTATTTGATGGCAATGGTATCCCCTGCTTCTTCCTTTGCAAGGGTGAGCATGGTGCGGAAATTGTCAAATTCCGTAACGTCAAAAAGAGAGAGCTTTTTCTTTTGTAAAATAGCCATGGTATTCCTGCGCCCGAAAAACGGGCATCCTTTCTGTGGATTTTAGAAGCATTGTTCCGTCATTTTAGGGAAACTGTGCTTTACCGCATACGCAAAACAGCGGTAGTTTTGTGGATCTTTACAAGAGTACAGTTTATTATACCATAATTCTATTCAATTTGCAAGGTTCTCAACTCTTTTTTTGAATAAAGTTTGAAGAAGCGCACGAAAAATTAAAATGCGGTTGATAAAATTGGGAAAAGCCCTTGACAAGAGGGCGCGGGGATGTTATAATTCGTTTACAAAAAGTGTCTCAAATGATACAGTTTTGAGGTGTTTATGCAAAAACGAAGGGATGAATTTGAGATCCTTGCCGAAAGCATTTTATTTGCCGGATGCGAGGCTTCCTTGCTTGAAGGGCTGTGTGTCCATCCCCTTTGCCGTTTGGCGCTTTATAAAAGCGGGCAGACGGTGGATTGCGCCGGCGGTGCGCTGGGGGTGCTCATCAAAGGAAAAATTGCCGTCCATGCCCAAAAGGAAGGCAAAAAGCTGTTGCTCAATTGCCATGAAAAAGGGGCAGTGTTTGGCTTTTCCTCGCTGTTTCAAGAGCAACCCTCTCCTTTTTGCACCGAAATGAGAGCAAAGGGAAGCGTGCAGGTGTTGTGGATCGACGAAAAACTGCTCTTGGAGCTCATCGAGCAGGATAGCCGCGTTGCTTGCAACATCATCGCCTACCAGGCATCCAAAATTCGTTTTTTGAATGCCAAGATCCTTTCGCTGACCCGCCCGGGGGCGGAGGAGCGGCTGTACGCCCATCTTTGTGCCATGAAACGTACGTCAGACGGTCAGATTGCCGTACCCGTGCACATGAGTGAGATTTCTGCAAGGTTAAATGTGAGCAGAGCCAGCGTGTATCGGGCGCTGGATCGGTTGATTGAAGAGGGGAAAGTTGAAAAAAGCGGTAACACGCTGATTATAAAAACAAAAAACAAGGAGTCCGTGCCAAGAGAGCCGGAATCCGGAAAAGAGGACTTATTATGAAAAAAATTTTAGCACTTATTTTGGCGCTGTTGACATTGTCGGCAGCACTGGTTGGCTGTGCCGCGGCAAACACCACCGATGCACCCAAGAGCCCTTCGCCCGAGGAAAGCGGCAGTGTGTCTGCAGGACCGTCCAAGACTCCCGAAGGGGAACCTTCAAAACCCGCAACCAAGTATGATGTAAACTTAGCGGTGCTGTCCGGCTCCACGGGCTTGGGCGCCTCCAAGCTGATCGCCGATGCAAAAAAGGGACAGACCGATAACAATTATGCCATCGAGATCATTTCCGATCCCACCCAGGTGATCGCAGGTTTGAAGCAGGGCAAATACGATCTGGCGGCACTGCCCGTAAACGTGGCGGCAAAGCTTTATAACATGCCCGACGTGGACGTGCAGGTGGTGGCGCTGAACACCCTTGGTGTGCTGTATGTTCTTGAAAAGGACGGCGAAAGCATCAAGAGCGTTGCCGATCTGAAGGGCAAGACCATTTATACCACCGGTGAGGGTGCAACCCCCCAGTATATTTTAGAGCACGTTTTGAAGAAGAACAATTTGACCGTGGGCACCGATGTCACAGTCGTTTACAGAGCCACCGCAGATGAGGTGGTTTCCGACATCACCAACACCTCAAATGCCATTGCCATGCTCCCCGAGCCCAAGGCAACGGTGGTCACCAAGCAGATCACGACCGTAAGATACGCTCTGGATATGACCGAGGAATGGGACAAGATCAGCGACAGCAAGTTAACGCAGGGATGCGTTGTGGCGCTGAAGTCCTTTGCAACCGAAAAGAAGGCGGCACTGGACCTCTTCCTTGCGGAATACAAGGCATCTATTGAATTTATCAACAAGGCAGATGAAGCGGCAGGCGCCGCTGTTGTAGAGGCTGAGATCATCGGCAAGGCACCCATTGCCATGGCAGCCATTCCCAAGAGCAACTTGGTGTATATCGACGGGGACGAGATGAAGAGCGTCCTTGGCGGAACGCTTGGTGTGCTCTTTGAGGCAAACCCTGCATCCGTTGGCGGAAAACTGCCCGATGATGCCTTCTATTATCAAAAGTAAGCAGAAAAGAAAGTGGATCGCCCCCATCGCAACAGTGGGTGCGATCCTTTTCTGGATCGGGGTCTGGTGGCTGGCGGCAGTAATGGTGGATAAAGCATGGGTGCTCCCCACTCCGCCCCAGGTCGCGCGTGCCCTGTTTTCGGTGATCGGACTAAAAAAAGTGCTTCCCGCAGTACTGCTCTCCCTTTGGGGCATCTTAAAGGGCTACCTTTGGGGTGTTGGCATCGGGGTGCTTCTTGCGGTGCTCACAGCAGGCTGTCCGCCTCTGCACTGGCTGTGCTCTCCCTTGCTCACCGTCATCAAGGCAACGCCTATCGCATCCTTTATTCTGATTTTATGGGTGTTTTTTACCAACTCCGCCGTGCCGGCGTATGCCGTGATGCTCATTGTTCTGCCCATCGTGTGGGCAAACACCGAGGCGGGATTAAAAAATACCGACAAGCAACTGCGGGAAATGGGCAAAGCCTACGGCTTTTCCTTCCCCAAACGGGTGCGCTATCTCTATGCGCCCGCGGCATACCCCTTCTTTAAAAGTGCGGCAAAAACTGCCCTTGGCATGGCGTGGAAGGCGGGCATTGCGGCAGAGGTGCTGTGTACCCCCGACGGTACGGTGGGCAAAATGATCGCCCACGCCAAAAGAGATATTGAAACGGCAGAGCTGTTTGCCTGGACCATCGCCGTGGTGGCGGTGTGCTTCCTTTTTGAAAAGCTGCTGTCGGTGCTGTTGTCCCTTCCCGAAAGAAGGAGAAAGGCGGTCGTTCATGATCAAAGCGGAAGAACTAAATAAGTCCTTTGACGGCAGAACGGTGATCGAAAACCTTTCTTTGCAGGTGCATAAGGGAGAAAAGATTGCCATTATGGCACCCTCCGGATGCGGAAAGACCACCCTTTTTCGTATTCTTGCAGGACTTGAAAAAGCAGACGGGGGAAGGGTGCAGGTAGAGGGATCGGTGGCGTTTTTGTTTCAAGAGCCGCGGCTTCTTCCGCAGTTTTCCGTGCTTGAAAACGTGTGTGCGGTGCTGGATGGCAAAGATAAAAAGAAACGGGCGCGGGATGCCCTTGCCCTTGTGGGACTGAGGGGAGAAGAGCATAAATATCCCGATGAGCTCTCGGGCGGTATGGCACAGAGGGCGGTGCTGGCGCGTGCGCTGGCAACGGGACGAAGCATCTTTTTAATGGATGAGCCCTTTAAGGGGTTAGACGAG
>JAFTMP010000268.1 GCA_017452335.1 Clostridia bacterium | reverse complement strand
GTGATCATTCTTGACAACTCCATTACCGGTATGACGGGTCATCAGCAGAACCCCACCACCGGCTACAACATCAAGGGCGATCCCGCCGCAAAGGTGGATCTTGAAAGCCTTTGCCACGCCGTGGGTATCAAGAGAGTGCGCGTGGTTGACCCCTATGACTTGAAGGAATGCGACAAGGCAGTGAAGGAGGAGCTTGCTGTAAACGAGCCCTCTGTGATCATTTCCAGACGCCCCTGCATGCTGTTAAAGTATGTAAAGGCAAAGGCGCCCCTGAAGATCGACGCCGACAAGTGCCGCTCCTGCAAGAGCTGTATGCGCCTTGGATGCCCTGCCATCAGCATGAAAAACGGCAAGGCAGTGATCGATCAGACCCAGTGCGTGGGCTGCGGCGTGTGCGCACAGCTTTGCGCATTCGGTGCTATTGAAGGTTAAACGAAAGGAGCATACAAAATGAAGACCACAAATATCATGATCGTCGGCGTGGGCGGTCAGGGAAGCCTGCTTGCAAGTAAGCTGCTGGGACACCTGTTCGTAAAGCACGGATACGACGTGAAGGTTTCGGAAGTGCACGGCATGAGCCAGAGAGGCGGATCGGTAGTGACCTATGTGCGGTGCGGTGAAAAAATTTATTCTCCCGTTGTAACCGAAGGAGAAGCAGACTACATCATTTCTTTTGAAAAGCTGGAAGCGGCAAGACATGCGCCCATGCTCAAAAAGGACGGCAAGATCATTGTCAACACCCAGCAGATCGACCCCATGCCCGTGATCATCGGTGCGGCACAGTATCCCGAAAATGTGCTTGACGAGTTAAGCGCCAAGGGTGTACATGTAGACGCCTTTGATGCCCTGTCCCTTGCACTGGAAGCGGGAAATGCAAAAGCCACCAACATTGTGTTGATGGGCAAGCTGGCAGGCTATTTTGAATTCACCAAGGAAGAGTGGCTGACTGCCATTGAAGAAGTGGTAGCGCCCAAATTCGTAGAAATGAACAAAAAGGCATTTATGCTGGGCTACGGACAATAATCTGTAAAACAAATCCCAACATCTATTATATAGGAGGATTTTACCAATGGCATATTTTCAGCAGGAAATCGAAACTGCCTCCCGTGAGCAGATCACTGCGTGGCAGAACGAGCGCCTTGCGGCAACGGTAAAGAGAGTATACGACAACGTGCCTCTTTACAGAGAACGCATGGACGCGGCAGGCGTGAAGCCTGAGGACATCAAGACGATTGAAGATTTGACAAAGCTCCCCTACACCAGCAAGCAGGATCTAAGAGACACCTATCCCTACGGCATGTTTGCCGTACCCATGAAGGATGTGGTACGTCTGCACGCTTCCTCGGGCACCACGGGCAAACAGATCGTGGTGGGCTATACCCAACACGATCTTGACGTTTGGGCAGATATTTGTGCTCGTCAGCTTGTTGCCGTGGGAGCAACACCTGAAGATAAGATCCACGTTTCCTATGGCTACGGACTCTTTACAGGCGGCTTCGGTCTGCATGGCGGGGCTGAAAAGTTAGGGTGCGTGTCTATTCCCGTTTCTTCGGGTAATACCGCAAGACAGCTTACCATTATGCAAGACTTCGGCTCGGATGTGCTTGCCTGTACCCCCTCTTACGCCATGTATCTGGGCGAATCTGCAGAAAAAGCAGGAATTGACACTTCAAAGCTCCCTCTGCGCGCGGGCATCTTCGGCGCAGAGCCTTGGACTGAAGAGATGAGACAGAACATCGAGAAGTCGCTAAACATCAAGGCATACGATATCTATGGTCTTACCGAGATCATGGGTCCCGGCGTTTCTTACGAGTGTGAATGCCAGCAGGGTATGCACGTAAACGAAGACCACTTCATCATTGAGATCATCAACCCCGAAACCGGCGAGCACATGCCCGACGGCGAAAAGGGTGAGATCGTCTTCTCCTGCATCACCAAGGAAGCTTTCCCCCTTCTGCGCTTCAGAACCAAGGATATCGGCACCATCACCCACGAAAAATGCGCTTGCGGCAGAACCTTCGTGAGAATGTCCAAGCCCATGGGCAGAACCGACGATATGCTCATCATCCGCGGCGTGAACGTCTTCCCCTCTCAGATTGAAACCGTTCTTCTGCAGATGGATCAGTCGCCCAACTATCAGATCATCGTGGACCGCGTAGGTGTGCTTGACACGCTGGAGGTACAGGTTGAGCTGACCGAGGACAAATTCTCCGATACCATTTCGGAAATTTCCAAGGTGGAAAAGGATCTGACCGAAAAGCTCAAGAGCCTGCTGGGCATTGCCGCAAAGGTGACGCTGGTTGCACCCGGCACCATTGCACGCTCCGAGGGCAAGGCAAAGAGAGTCATCGACAAGAGAAAAAAATAAGGGTTGCCCCTTATCAATAAATATGAAAGGATGATTACACAATGTTCATGAAGCAGTTATCCGTATTCGTAGAAAACAAGCAGGGCGCGCTTGCCAAGGTCATGGCAATGCTGTCCGACAACGGCATCAACATGCGTGCCGTTTCCATCGCAGATACCCAGGATTTCGGTATTTTGCGCATTATCGTGAAGGAAGTAGACAAGGCGAAGGCTATTTTAAAGGAAAGCCGCGTCATCGTTTCGGTAACAGAGGTTGTGGGCGTGGAAATTCCCGATACCCCCGGTTCTCTTTCCAAGGTCCTCTCTGTTTTGGACGAGGGACAGGTGAACGTAGAATACGTTTACGCCTTTGTAACCCCCGGTAAGTCTGAAAGCGCTTACATGGTGGTAAGAGCCGGCGACAACGTCAAGGCAACCGAGGTACTGAATGCCGCAGGCATCCATACCCTCACCCAGGAAGACCTTGAAGCAATGCTGTAAATTCAAAAACCACAAATAAAAATACCCTTGGGTTCCTGTTTTAGGATCCCAAGGGTGTTTTTCGTTCCCTGTTATTCGTTCAATGGACATTCTAAAGAAATATATACTCCTTTTTCAAGGATTTTACAGTTTTTCACAACAAGCCGCGCCTCTTTGGCGAGCGAAATCGCTTCAAGAGCAGACGCAACATCCTTACCCTGCAAAACAAGAAAAGGCGCTTGCAGTTCAATGACCCCGCAGTTTTTTAAAGCATCGTGGGAAACCACTACGGTCCCCTCGCATTTTTTTGCCCATTCACAACAGATTTCGGCAAGAGTCAAAAAATTCTCAGCATATATTCCCCGATTTTCCTCGGTGAAGAGTTTTTCAAGCGCACAGCGCATCTCTTTGGCGCTTTTCAAAAAAGGAGAGCTTTCTCCTGTAAAAACGCCGTCTTCCAAAAACCTTTTTTCGCCCATCTTTTTTCCTTATATATGTAGATGTTTTGAAGGAGCCGATGATCGGCAGGGAGTCGGTACAAAAGCACCGACTCTGCAGACCAACCAAGCTCCCCGAAACAAAAAATCCGTGAGGCAGTTTCCCGACCTCACGGAGATACGTTTCCGCACTGCGGCGAAGAGCGTCCTGTCTGCTAAGCATGACCTTCCCCTCGTGTGAGGCACCTTCTTTACCTTTTCCACCAATTTTCGAGTGTTGCAGCACCCAAAAATGTGACCGGATTTTCCGTTTCGGTAACGGAACTTCCTTTAAAAACTGCGGGCAAAAAGAAAACGTGCCCGACAGCAAAGTGATCGGGCACGGCAAAATACTTAAAAAAATTCCGCAACGAAAAAACCTATACGAAAGCCCTTGAAAAAAGATAAAAAATATGCTATACTCTTCTTCGGGTGCCGGTAATCCGGTTGTATAGGGGTGCCTTCTTCACTTCTATGCAGGGCTGATGTATTGCAGTACATCAGCCTGCCTCCTTTTTTATTATACCGCAGAAAAGGGTTCTTGTCAAGAACTCTTTTTGAATTTTCAAAAACAGTTCCTAAATTTCAAAATATACTTAAATATTCAGTGCTCAAATCCCATCACAACTCTTGGGTAGATCCCCTCAAGGTCGGCGCGGGCATCCAGCGCGCACACCATACCATAGCGCTCCGCTCCCTCGGGGTCGGGCAGGTAAAATTCCACGGGCAAAGAGGCGCTTGGGGCAATGCGCCGTCCGAAGGGCATCAGATCATCCAAAAAGATCGCTCCCTCTTTTGCAAAGCCGCAATAGCTGCCATAGCCCGACAGCACGGTTTTGCCGTTTTTGGGCGCACTTTCCAGGCACAGCGCCTCATAGCGGGGCAGATATTCCACTCGTTCCGCACTTGCAAGCATGCTTTGCCCGGGGGCAAGACGCACCTTTCTTGCAGGAAGAGCCTTGTAGCCCTGTTTTTCATAAAAGGTATACAGCCCCTCATTTCCAGGCATCACCAGCGAAAAAAGATCGCCCTTTTGTCTTTGCTCGTCATGCATATAGGAAAGCAAGCGCGCCGCCACGCCCCTGCCCCGCACTGCGGGATCGGTGCACAGCTTGAAAATTTGGTGTCCCTTTTGCCCCTTAAAAAACACGGGATTGGCGCTCACCATGGCAACAACTGCCCCGTCAAGAAGGGCGCAGTAGGTGTCCTCCTTGTTGATGATCCCTTTCTCAAAGGGCAAGCGGGGGGCTTTATCGGGAAAACAGCGGGTATACAGGGTACATAACGCCTCAAATTCCCATATTTCGGGGTGTCTATAAAGGATTTCGTCTTGTTGGTTTTTTAAAAAATCGGTCATCGTCATTCATCCTCACAGGTTCGCTTTTCACAGTATAGCATTTTTAAAAAGCAATGACAATGAAAACACAAAAAATGGAAGGGTTGAAAAAGCAAGGGACGGGAAATACTGTGCATAGCGGTAAAAACGTACCGCAAAGATCAACCACTACAACCGTTTTCAAACGGTCAAACAAAGGAGTTTATAAAATGAAAAGAATTCTTTGCATGCTGTTGCTGGCGCTGACGCTGATGAGCGTTTGTGCCTGCGGCGATATGAATACCGACGACAAAAAGGACGATCCCGCAAAGACCGACGAACGTCTTCCCGATAAATCCCCCGACAAAAAGCCCGACAATTGCCCCGTCATTCCCAACGTCTCCCCCGATGTGACCCCCGACGTGACCCCTGATGTGACACCCGATGTGACACCCGATGTAACGCCCGACAGATCTCCCGACCGCTCTCCCGACAACGACGACAACCTGCCCAATCTCTCCCCCGACAATCAGCCCTCCCCGATCCTGCCCGACCTTATGCCTACAAAGGATATGGAAAAATAAAGAACCTTTCAAGATATTTTAAAGGTTCTCACAAAAGTGTTCATTTTTTATTCTTTACAAAGCGTAAAAACTATGATATAATCTTCAAAACGGCAGCCGCACGCGGTTGCTGTACATACAGCCGTGAGGACGCTTTGATGATCAAAACCGTTATTTTTGATTTGGACGGCACCCTGTTAGATACCCTTTGTGATCTGCATCTTGCCGTAAATTATGCCTTGATGACCCTTGGGTTTCCCACCCGTACCAAGGAAGAGGTGCGGGCATTTGTTGGAAACGGCGCCGCAGTGCTGATCGCGCGCGCCGCCCCTGCAGGATGCGATGAGGGGACAAAAGCAAAATTACTCTCACTCTTTCATGAATATTATGAAGCACATAGTTTAGATCAAACAAAGCCTTACCCCGGCGTTATAGAACTGCTTGATGAATTGAAGCGCCGCGGTGTTGCCTGTGCGCTGGTATCCAACAAGCCTCACTATGCGGTAGTGGAGTTATGCGAGCGCTTTTTTGGGAATCAACTCTTCCCCGTTTTGGGTCAAAGCAACCGTCTGCCCCGCAAGCCCGCC
>JAFTMP010000267.1 GCA_017452335.1 Clostridia bacterium | reverse complement strand
TACTATGAAGGAAACTTTCACAAGTTAAAGGATATCGCCCCCGAAAATCCCCTTGCCGCAGAGGCAGTTGCCCTTGCAAAGGAAAAGGCAGGGCTGGTGATCCTTGCTACCAACCCCATTTTCCCCATGAGCGCACAGAGGGCGCGCCTTTCCTGGGTGGGACTGACGCCCGAGGATTTTGATTTGGTGACCTTTTACGGAAACTCAAGCTACTGCAAGCCCAATCCCGATTACTACAGTGAGATTCTAAAAAAATTTGATCTGCAACCGCAGGATTGTCTCATGGTGGGCAATGATGTGAAAGAAGATATGCGCTGTGCGTCCTCTATTGGCATGGATGTTTATCTTGTTACCGATTGCCTGATTGACCATGGTTTGGATGCCGCTCCTTACCAAAAAGGAACATTTGCAGAGTTTGTTGACGATTTAAAAAATGAGCGAATTTGATTTTTCAAGGGAGCTGATCGCCTGGTATTGGCAAAACAAACGAGATCTTCCCTGGCGCAATACTTCCGATCCTTACGCTATTTGGGTATCGGAAATTATGCTCCAGCAAACAAGAGTTGAGGCAGTGAAGCCCTACTATCACCGATTTTTGACTGCGCTTCCCACCATTTCCGACTTGGCACATGCCGATGATGAAAAGCTACATAAGCTGTGGGAGGGTCTGGGGTATTACAGCCGCGTACGTAATATGAAAAAGGCGGCGATCACCTGCATGGAGCAGTACGGCGGAAGACTCCCCGAAACGCGAAAGGAACTGCTGTCTCTATGCGGCATCGGAGATTACACTGCCGCGGCGGTGGGCTCTATTGCATTTGAACTGCCCGACCCCGCCATTGACGGAAACGTTTTACGGGTGATGGGCAGATATTTGGCAATTGACGAAGTGATCACAGAGCGCACGGTAAAGGAGGAGATCCGCACCTTTCTTTCCTCGGTTATTCCAAAGGACGATCCCGGCGCGTTTAATTCCGCGCTCATGGAGCTGGGTGCCACACTTTGCGGTCCCGACAAGGATGCACGGTGCGGCGGCTGTCCGCTGCTTCCCCGCTGTGCGGCATTTTTTCAGGGACGCACCACCGAGCTTCCTATAAGAGCGCAAAAAGCACCTAAAAGAATCGAACAGAAGACCGTTTTTATTCTGCAATGCGAAAAAAAAACAGCGTTTATCAAGCGTCCCGAAAAGGGACTTCTTGCAGGGCTCTGGGCACTTCCCGATGCGGCGGGACACTTAAATGATGAAGAGGCGCGGCAATTCCTTGAAAACCAAGGGTGCGCTGTGGAGTCCATTACTGCCCTTCCCAACGCGCGGCACGTATTTACCCACATCGTTTGGGAAATGAAAGGCTATCTTGTAAAGGTGCACACACCGGGATGCTATTCTTTTTTTGAAAAGGAAGAAGCCGAAAAGCTGGCACTGCCCTCTGCCTTTTGCGCCTACCGTCCCTTTCTTTGGTGAAAGATCTGATAACATTATAGCAAAAGAGTCGAAACCGATTTCATCGTTTCGGCTCTTTTCTTTTGTTTTTTCGGTGCTTCGCAAAGCGATAAATCATGAATTGCCAAAAGCAACGCTCAAATCTTTTAGAAAAACCTTGAAAAAATGGGGAATTCGTAGTATACTGGAGGAGCTGAAAAATTTTTTTATTTTTTTTTGAAATCGGCGTTGACTTTTATAAAAAAAAGTTGTCTTATAGGGTGAAGACAACAAATGATATACATTTTTAAGAAAGGGGGGATGGCAGACGGAAGATCGAAAGATTATTTCTCTCTTCTTCTCTCGCAACGAACAGGCGCTGGACGCCTGCAGAACAAAATACGGGTCTTATATCAACAAGATCTTATACAGTATTCTGCGCAACAGAGAGGATGCAGAGGAATGTGAAAACGACGTTTTGCTTGCCGCATGGGAATCTATTCCACCCACCCATCCCTTGTCTTTACGGTCCTATTTGGCAAGCCTTTCAAGAAATATAGGTATCAACAAATACCGCCATTCTTCCGCTCAAAAAAGAGCCGGCAATACCGCAGAGCTCCTTGAAGAAATTGCCACGTTTACCCCCACGGACGATCCCTCCGAAACGCTTTTGGCAAAGGAACTGGCACTGCACATCAACGACTTTCTTTCTACCCTGAATCCCGAAACGCGCAATTGCTTCGTATTGCGGTATTACTACGCCTTTTCCAATGAGGAAATTGCCAAAAAAACGGGAAAAACCACCCATGCAGTGGCTGCGCTTCTCTCCAAGACCAGAGAAAAGCTCAAGCTGTATCTGCGCGACCATCAGTTTTCTATATGAAAGGAGAATCAATATGAAACCGGAAGAGATGTTTAAAGCTCTTGACGGCATCAAGGAAGAGTATCTCAACGATGCGTTTTCCTGCGGTGCCCCGAAAAAAAGAACTCCTGCAAAAATTCTTCAAATACTGATTCCCGTAGCGGCAATGATCGCCACCCTTTCACTGATCCTCGTGGCGGCTTTGCCAATGCTTGTTCCACCGGAAAACTCAGAATATGAGGACCCTGTCCCCCCGCTTGAAGATCCCCCCGAGCAGAGCTATGAGCAAAGCGGAATCATTTATCACAAATACAAGGACCACGCCGTGATCACGCAAATTGAGGGAAACGGCGAGGTTGCCCGCGTGCCCGAGATCATTGACAATGTCCCCGTGACCAAGGTGGAATTGACCGACAGCACACCCAAAAACTATAAAACGCTTTCCTTTAACGGTGTTTATCTTGAAAGCCTCACCCTTCCCCAGGGGCAAAAGCTGATTTTGGAAATCGGAAAAGATGTGTTGAAAATCAAGTCGAGCGCTCTTGAAAGCTCTTCGTTGATTGCCGTGAGCGTTGATCAAAACAATAAAAAATACGCATCCTTTGGCGGGATGCTCTATTCCAAAGACTTTAGCGAGTTGATCGCTTGTCCTGCAGGAACAAGCACTGAAAAGTTTTACAGTGACGGCACTGTTGGTACGCCAACCAAGGAGGAATCGGTAACGGGGCTGATTGCCGCGCAAACCACGAAGATCGCTAACTCTGCCTTTAAAAATTGTGCAAGCTTGGTTGACATCACTCTGCCCGAGGGACTCACCTCCATCGGAGAGCTGGCGTTTGAAAACTGTCCTCGGCTTCGCTCTATGACCCTGCCCACCTCCCTTAAAAAGATCGCAGAAAATGCTATCAAGAGTTGCGCTCATTTAGGGTATGTATACTACAGCGGCACGCCTGCGGACTTTGAAAATCTTAAAATTGACATGCCCATCGGTGCGAAGGTCTTTTATCCCCTTTCTGCAAGCGATGAGGATCTGGATACAGAGACACTAATCGCCTTTTTTGAAAAAGCAGAGGAGCACTACGCATGGTTTTCCCGCTTCAACTTTATTCCCTGCGACTCGGCAGAAAGCATTGACGGGTACTATCCCGTCACGGTTAAGGGTTTAGAAACCTTAGAGGATCTGCGTGTCTTCATGGAAAAGGAATTTGATTCCCCCATCGTGGAGCGGCTGTTTAAAAAGTATGTGGATTGCGAAACACCGCTCTTTACAGAAATCAACGGAACGTTGCACATGCTTCCCCAAAACATCCCTGTATTTTATGATCTGGGAAAACGGGAATATTCCTTTAGCAAAAATTCCGATGGCAGTATTTCTCTTCGACTTCGTACAGTTCTTACCGAGACATCGGCGCGCATCTGCATTGACACCGATTATACCATTGTTCAGGATGAAAACGGTTACCGCTTTATCGGTTCCTTCCTTCTGCCCGCCGAAGCATGGTATCCCCTATATCTGATCGAATCCTATTAACCAAAACGGTCGAAGGCTGCACACCTTCGACCGTTCTCATTAGCTATAGCAAAAAAATCGTTGCAAGCGATGCTTGCAACGATTTTTGTTTGTTTTGAATTACTTCAGCTCTGCGAAGTACTTGATGGTTCTTACCATCTGGCTGGTGTAGGAGTTCTCATTGTCGTACCAAGAAACAACCTGTACCTGGTAGGTCTCTTCGTCGATCTTTGCACCCATGGTCTGGGTAGCATCGAACAGAGAGCCGTAACGCATACCGATTACGTCGGAGGAAACCAGTTCTTCCTCGGTGTAGCCGAAGGACTCGGTAGCAGCAGCCTTCATAGCAGCGTTGATGCCTTCCTTGGTTACGTTAGCACCCTTAACAACTGCAACCAGGATAGTGGTGGAACCGGTGCAGGTGGGAACTCTCTGAGCGGAGCCGATCAGCTTGCCGTTGAGCTCGGGGATAACCAGACCGATAGCCTTTGCAGCACCGGTAGAGTTGGGAACGATGT
>JAFTMP010000002.1 GCA_017452335.1 Clostridia bacterium | reverse complement strand
GTGGCGGTATGCGGAGATCCCGAAAGGCGCCACGGCATCGTGCTTGCCAAAAACGAGCCTGCCAAAAAATACGGGGTAAAAACGGGCGAGCCCATCTATTCCGCCAAGGCAAAATGCCCGGGAATTGTCTTTTTGCCCGCTCATTACCACCTTTACGCCCAGTATTCCGAGGCGATGCGCAACATTTACAGACGCTTCACCGATCAGATCGAGAGCTTTGGGGTGGACGAATGTTGGCTGGATGTGACGGCAAGCAGGGGGCTTTTCGGGGACGGGCGCACCATTGCCGATGAGATCCGTACCCTTTCCAAAAAAGAATTGGGGCTCACCATTTCGGCGGGCGTGTCCTTTAACAAGACCTTTGCCAAGATGGGCAGTGATTACAAAAAGCCCGATGCCACCACAGTGATCGCGCGGCAGAACTACAAAAGCATGCTCTGGCCCCTGCCTGTGGAGGATCTGATGTTTGTGGGAAAAGCCACCGCCGGGCGGCTGCACCTTTTTGGCATGCACCAGATCGGGGATATCGCCCTTTGTGACCCCGAGATTCTTGAAAAGTATTTTGGCAAAAACGGCATGACCCTTTTTGATATGGCAAACGGCAGAGATCCTTCTCCCGTTTGTCACGACAGCTACCGCCGTCCGCCCGAGAGTGTGGGCAACAGCGTGACCCTGCCGCGGGATATCGAGAGCGAAGAGGAGGCATCCACCGTGCTGTACATGCTGTGCGACAGCGTGGCAACGCGCCTGCGCCGTCACGGGCTTTGCGCAAACACCCTTGCCGTCACCGTGAAGAACACAGACCTCTCCTCCCGCAGTAAGCACGCCCCACTAAATGAGCCCGCCTGCCTTGCCTCTGCCCTTTTTCCCATGTCCCTGCGCATTTTTCGCATGATGAAAAAGCAGGGGGAACGATACCGCAGCTTGGGGGTGTGTGCTGAAAAGCTCACCCCCGCCGCCTCCTTTCAAATTTCCCTTTTTGACGATTCCTTCAAACGCGCCAAAAGCCAACAGCTTGAGGAAACGGTAGATCGGCTTCGAAGCAAATACGGCAAGGAGATCGTGGGCTCTGCCCTTTACCTCACCCACCCCGATCTGACCGCCGACCACCCCTTGGGGCGCAAGATCAGTCCTTTTGGGAAATTAGTCTGCGTGTTCTCCTTAAGGAAGAACACGCATCGAGAATATACGCCTATGGCGTTCGAGCGCACGCTCATCCACGAGGTGGAGCATCTGACCGAGGGGACTGAGGAGTGGGAAACGCTGGCGCACTTCTTGCTTTCTTCGGGCAATAGTGATCCCGCCTTTGAAGCGGTGGCAAGAAACTACTTTAAGGGAGACGAGACGGTGGGCGAGAGTGCCCTTGCAAAGTTTAGAGCAGAGGGCGGAACCTTTGCGGATCTGACCGAGCAGGAGCAGCTTTTCCTTACCGAGCTGATTGCCCACGAGACCGAGGTTCTTTTCGGCAGCGAGCGGATGCTCCGTCGCCTTGCCAAAGAAAAAAGAAGCCTTGCAAAAAGACTTCTTGAGCGGATCGAGGACTTTTTCCGCATCCTGAAAATGAGTAAGGAGGAGCGCAAGGCCTTCGTGAAGCTGGAGCAGGCACGAGCCTGCCTTGAAAAGGCGCTCTTAGCGGTGGGGGATGCTGAAGGAGAAAAACGCAAGAAAGACTCAACCTCTATTGACAATTATACCGAGGAACAGTATAATAACTTTGGTTGGGTAAGGGCAAACGATGTGATCAGCGCCGGGCAGTATGCCGATTTTTCAACAAAATTTGCAGGCGCAGTAAGCGGACAGTTGCACTTCAATAAATCCAAGTTTGGTGAGTATATGATCCCCGTTAGCGATCTGTACAGCAGTGATTTGGAGGGTATTGAAAATGCAATTGTTTTTGCAAAGGGGTCCATTGAGAGCCCTAAAATCACGCGCAGTTCGGAAATCAAAACCAAAGATCAAAACGATATTGATGAAATAAGGAGAGTTTTGTATGAGAGTGAAAGGAGAGGCGTTCAGCGAAAGGCTTCGGAGTTACTCAGATTCTACTATAATCCTACTGGTGAAAGCTCAGGATACATTGCCTTTGGAGAAAGCCAAGATGGTAACGAGAATAGCAGCAGAAAACGAGTCGGAAGAAGAAGTGGTAAGACTGATAAAAGAGTTGTTGGCTTCAGAGAACTCGAAGAAGGAGTAACGGAGTACCAATATTCTGATGGAACATCGGAAATTGTTTCAGATGAAAATGTTCGTAAATCCAAAGCGGATGCTGATTTTGAATCTTTCGGCGCCGAAGAATTCTTACGTGAAAAGGAGCGAGAGAAACGCCTTGCGGAATTGGACTTAAAGAATATGCTACCGAACCGAGAGAAAAGCGAGAGCGCAGATAAGGCACCGCAACGAAAGAAGCTTACGGAAACGAAATTTGAGAAATCGCAGATGCGCGGGGAAATTACAGCCGCGATCGACGCTGTGCTTGCTGAACATCTTGATTTTGACGAGGATTATGGAGCTCTTATTGGCAAGAGCCGAGAGAAGATGATCAACGCTGTTTTAAGATATCTTGAAAAGCCGAGCTTTGATTCTCAGCGTAGGGCTGCGGAGTGTGTTGCGGACTATATGCTTGAAAGTGCCGTTTTGAAAGATATCTTTGAATCTAAGGAATATGAGGATGCGGAAAGCACTGAACGGAAAAGAGCTTGGAAAGAAAAAAGAACGACCGCGTTGGTCGTTCTTTTGATAAAATCGGAGTTATTCCGCATCAGGTGCGGAAGGCTCTTCCGGCACTTTGGCAGGTGCCGAAGCGCTTTGCTCGGGCGAAGCATCCTGCTTTTTCTTGGCGATATCCATGCCTCTGGCGATGAGAAATCCGACTACGAAGCAGGCAATGGAAAGCACCAGAGTGAGAATATTATCAAAGGCAGAGGGCACGATCTTTAAAGAAGAGGCGATCACAAAGCCCAAAACGATGCGGGAGATCAGTGCATAGTGCTTTTTAAAGAGCATATTCACCAGTCTTGCAAAAAGTAATGCCGTAACGCCGATGCCCAAAAAGACGGGCAGGATCACCGAAAAATCCAGG
>JAFTMP010000266.1 GCA_017452335.1 Clostridia bacterium | reverse complement strand
GGATCACCCGGTTCGCTGTCAGTTTTTACTGTTTCGCAGTGTACAGGTTCTTCTTGGGTTTGAATCATTGGAGCTGAATCGTGTTCTTGCGCTTCTTGCTTTTGTTGAGCATCTGCGTCTTGTTCGTTGTGTTTAGCACAGTTTGTATTCAGATTTCTGTTGGAGCTTTGAATAGTTTTATTTTTTTGAATGTTTGCGATGTGCTGTACTTTGACAGCGTTATCGACCTGTGTGAGGGAATATAGTTTGTCATGAATATTGGAGATATCAGCTTCGCTTAGCAGATCCGTTGAGGTTTGATTACAGATGTCCGATACAGTGGAGACAACTTTTTGAAGGTTGATTACGGATATATCGGTGCTCTCAATTTGTATGTTTTTCAATATGCATCTATTGGAAAACACAATTACGGAATGCATGGGAGGCTGACCTCCAATAAACTCCTTCAGATGCTTCATGTGGGAGCGATTTTGCATAATAGGATTATAAAAGTGTTCTTTTTGACTTCTCCCTCTGCGTCCTCTTAAGGTTTGGTGCCAGTTTTTGTGGTGTTCGCTTCCAAAGATCCAGCCGCTGTAGTTTTTGCTTTCAAAGACAAAAATACCTTTTGAGCAGATCATGAGGACATCAATTTCGGTTGTTTCACCATTCTCTTTGGGAAGATAAACATTAAAAAGAAATTTTGCGCCGTTTGCTTCCATCTTTTTGAGAGAGTTGTATATAAGAAATTCACCGTATCGTCCCTTGTCGTTTCGAACGGAGGAATAGGGAAGTTTTGTAATTTGGTGGTATGTGCTCTCTTTGTATTCCCGCTGTTGATCAATCCTGCTTTTTATAGCATAAATAATAAGAATTACAGAAAGAACAATTAAAAACAAGGGCATTAAAAGAAGAAGTGTCGAAATGAATGTGGCGAAAAACTCCATACAGTTACCTCCAAGCGCCGAACCAACTTAACTGAGAAGATTATAACACAATCCGATTGGAAAAACCATAGAATTTTACTAAAAATATTTGATAAAATACCAAAAATACTCGTATCAAAAATGGAGAGTACAAACAGCGAAGGCGTTTGTACTCTCCAAAAATATTTATTGTGATTTGTTCGGCATCGTCACCGCAACCGTTTTTACATCGTATTTATAATATCCTTGCAACAAGAGCTGTGCCCCGCCGTTTTCGGGGTGGATGTCCACAAGCTTTTGGCGGAAAGCATAGGAGGGCACGTCTACCCCGCCGCTTCCCCACAGTACGACCATTTTTTCGATAAGAGGGCGCTCCCTTTCAAGTAGTGTCAGCATCTTCTGCTCGTTTTTTTCGTCATGGGGATCATAAAAATATCTGCGAACGGTGCCGTCCTTGCACTTCATTACGATCGCCTGTTCGTTTTTGGCGGCGCTTCGCTTTTTTAGCTCGTCCTTGGCGCCTTCAAGAAGCATTTCAAAATCCGCACCGTTCTTTTTTAACGATGCAATGCACACCTGCCATTTGATCTCCTCCCACAGCTCGGAGAGTACCGTAAAGCGGGGATCGTCCCTAAAGGGAGCGTATTCGGGCAGACCTTGCTCGTGGGCAACGGTATCCATCATCCGCCCGAAAAAGTAATGGGTTTCCTCCTCATTTTCCACAACGCCCGCCAGCACGGGAACGGAGCCCCGAAGCTTCTCGCCCTTCAAAAAGCATTCCGCGGCGCGCTTCATCGTGCTTTGAAGCTGAAAGAGCACCTTAAAGCCCTCTTCCTCCTGCCCGTCTCTTAAAAGGGCGGCGGCATATTGGGTAAGGATCAAGGCGCGCTGCGGCAGAAAAAGATCATAGTCCTTTTTGGAATAGACTTTTAAGGTGTCCAGGGCTGTTTTGTAGTATCCTGCAGGATGCAGTTCACCGTACATCGTGCCGGATACCCTGCGCTCTTGCAGATGCTCTTCGCGCACGCATCGGTAGTTTACCAGAGTGTAGATCAAGGCAGAGATTTTGCGGTAGACGTTGTATTGCAGTTCTTTTTCAAATTTTTCGGGATCGTGCTCGGCAAAGCGGTAGCGCTCTAAAAGCAGGTCGCTGTAGTTGATATCTTCAAATTCGGCAGAAACAAATTCCTGCCATTCTTCCAGCCGATCCTCTTCGTCGATACAAAAGATGAGGAAGAGCGCCCGTAGCTTTTGATCGGCAGAGCAGTTTTTCAAATGCTCCTTTAAAAGGGCGCGGGCGCCTGCAATGCGGCGCTCGAGGACTTGCTCATCATCCAAAACGCCTTGGGGGCGGTCAGTGCGGTGCTTGTATTGAATAAGACAGCGGTAATAAGCTACCTGCTCGTGTCCGGCAAGAGCAAGCTTTTCAAGCAGATCGCATTCTTCAAGGGCGTTTTTTAGCGAAGATTCCTTTTGCCGTAAAGCATGCCACCTGCGTTTAAGCCCCTCCACGTATTCAATGCCCCTGCCCACAAGAGCATCCAAGGTCACCCCGAAAAAGGTGGCAAGCCTTTCAAGCATCAACACGTCGGGATACGCCTGCCCCTGCTCCCAGCGGCTGATTGCCTGCGGGGAAACGGCAAGAGCGTCGGCAAGCTCCCGTTGTGTCAGTCCCTTACCCACACGAAAGGATTTGATGTTCTCCGATAATTTTAACTCCATACGCGCTCCCCCTTGCCCTTTGGCTCTTTCTCTTTCCTATTTTCTCTTTCGTTCTTTTTCTGTTTCTCTTTTTTCTGCGGGATCCCTTTGCACCTTCAGTATACCACAAGTGTGCCCCCAAATCAAGCACCCATATCGGAAGAAAACTCTCGTTTTGCGGGATTTTGGGAATTTGCAAAGAAAAATTCGATAATCAAATGATTTTGCGTTTTAACAGTTTGTTCCTTGACTTGTTAAATGTATAGTGATATACTATATATGCGAGGTGCGTGAGCAGTTGCCAAAAATATGGTTAGGGGGGATATTATGAAAAAATTTGCAGCTTTTATTCTTGTCCTTGGTTTACTGTGCTCTCTTTCCGGATGTGCGAAAAAGTACCAACGGATCAGCTTTGACAGTGAAGATTTGGGAGAGGTAACGTTTGTTGATGAACAAACCAAGGTCACGAATTTGACCAAGGATCAGTTCCCAAAAACACTTCCCATTTATGAGATTACGCCGCGCGATATTTCCCATGAGGACTTTAAAAAAATGCTTCAAAATCTTGGGATAGAGAATCAGAGTGGAAAATTTGAAATGGACGGTAACAAGATTACAGGAACTTTGGTGCCGTATACCGATCCTGTGGAAGATTTTTCTATGACAGATGAGGAATTGGAGGTGCTTGCCAAGGAGACCTTTGCAAAGTTGCCTTTTATCCAAGGAGAGTATGAGTATAAAGGGATCGTTGGAAATATGACCAGGAGTAGTGATGAATTGGGTACTATTGTGACACGTGTTGCTGTTCGATTCAACAGAGTTCTTGATGGTGTGCGAGTTGCGGGAGATGATCGATGCGATCTGTGGTTTAATGCTGACGGATTTGTTGAGATATATGCCAAAACATACGACTACAAAAAGACAGGTACCATGGATCTTGTTTCCTATGAAAGCGCTGCCGAGCGGATCAAAAATCCAGATGCACTTACCGTAGAAGGTCTGACATCCGAGGCAGCTCAAACCCTGTGTGCAAATCAAGTTGAGCTTTACTTTATCAATCAAAATTCAAGAGGATGTACCATTTTGCAGCCAATCTATAATTTTAAAGGAACTGCCACGAGCGCAGCCGGTAAGGAAGGGGAATTTCAGTCAAAGATCATCGCAATTCCCGAGTCCTATACCTATGAAAAAAAGGATGAAGTATTGTAAATCATTTGTTCTGTGTGTCAAAATGATATACTAATTCATTTGAAAGATCACCATTCAAATTGATGAAAGGAGCTTTTGGTATGAAAAAAACGCTTGTATTTGTTCTGTTACTATGTACTGCTTTTGTCGTATTATGTGCTTGCAGTTCTTCTGATCAGAGTGGCTCGGGGGATACCGATGGCAATTCTTCCGCAGTAATCGACACTCCGGCTGATCAGTA
Source organism: Clostridia bacterium (assembly GCA_017452335.1). GTDB lineage: Bacteria > Bacillota > Clostridia > Oscillospirales > CAG-272 > UBA11512. The sequence continues at coordinate 259 of JAFTMP010000266.1, read as the reverse complement.
CACCTATACTTTTCATTCTTATCAAGACGTTGTAAATGCTTTGACGCAAAAAATTCAAAAGAGTATTCAAAACTGAGAGAAGAACAAAACGCTTATGGCACAGTATACCAAGATACCTTGTCCAAATTCGCATCTGAGGATATCAAAATTGCTATTCCGCAACTTGGTGAAAGTCCCATACCCTTGCAAAACAAGGATGGATATGCCAACATTTCTTTACTCACAAGCGAGTTATACAACCTGCCTTGGTTGTGGTATC